>DATEDS010000181.1:0-10971 GCA_035281565.1 Gemmatimonadota bacterium | reverse complement strand
ACCGCGGCGCTCCTGGGCGCCGGCCTCTGGACGGCGGTCGTCTACTGGCTCTTCTACAACGCGCTGACCCAGGCCGTCCGGCTGCGCGGGGTGACGGCCGGCTACGCCAGCGGCGCCGGGATCGCCCGCGTCCTCCAGGATCCGTTCTGGCGGCGGTCCGCCGCAGCGACGCGCTTGCTCGGAGCGGGCGTCGGCGGGGCGGCGCTCGCCCTGGGCACCGCGCTGGGCCACGCCGGTGGCGGCTGGCAGGGGGTCGGGATACTTTGGAGTTCGGTCGCTCTCCTGGGGTTGGCGGCCCGGCCGCTCGGGTCCGGGGGCCGCCGGCTTTCGCCCGCGCTGGCCTTCCTGGCCCTCGTGATCCTGCTCAGCGCTCTCACTCAAGCCCGCGCGGGGACGGTGCCGTGATTCCACAAGGTCACGAAGTGGAGGTCCGGATCCGGAACCGGCTCGGAATGCACGCGCGGCCGGCGGCCCAGTTCGTCCGTTGCGCCGCGCGGTTCGCTTGCGAGGTCTACGTGAGCCGGGACGGGATCGAGATCAACGGCAAGAGCATCATGGGGGTCATGATGCTGGCCGCCGAGCAGGGGGCGGTGATCCGGATCCGGGCCGAGGGCGAGGACGCCGCGAAGGCCGTCCGTGAGCTGGCCCGGCTCGTGGAACAGGGTTTCCACGAGGACGACGAGGGGCGCCCCATCCCCGACGGCGGCGCCGGACCGGAGTCGTGAGCGACCGCGACACCATCCACCACGGTCTGGGCGTCTCGAACGGGGTGGCGTTCGGACCGGCCTATCTCGTGGCGCCGGACGCCCTCAGGGTCCCGCGGCGCACGGTCGAGGCGCACGCCGTGGAGGCCGAGCTGGAACGCCTGCAGGCGGCGCTCGACCGAACGCGACGCGACATCTCGCGCGTCCGGGAGGTCCTGCGGGCGGCCGGCAAGCCGGGTGAGGCCGCCATCTTCGATTCGCATCTCCTGATCCTAGAGGACGACGAGCTGCTGGGGCGCGCCCGGGCGAGCGTGCGTGACGGACGGGTGAACGCCGAGCACGCCTTCCACGCGGCGGTGCTCGGGGCGCTGACACGACTCGAATCCAGCGAGGACCCGTATCTGCGGGAGCGGGCCAAGGACGTCCGCGACGTCGAGCATCGGGTGATCCGGTGTCTGCTCGGCGAACGCGAACCGGCGGTCGGCGATCTGATGCAGAACGCCATCCTGGTGGCCCACGATCTTCCCGCATCCCTGACCGCCGAGCTGGACGGCGACCGCATCCTCGGCTTCGCGACCGAGGTCGGCGCGGCCCACAGCCACACGGCGATCCTGGCGCGCGCCCTCGAGATCCCGGCCGTGATCGGGCTCGGTCCGGTGATGCAGCGCCTGCACGATGGGGAGCAGGTGATCCTGGACGGGCGGGAAGGGCTCCTGATCGCCAATCCCTCGCACGAGACCCTCAGCGGCTACGAGCGGATCCGGGCCAAGATCGCTCGCAAGCGGGCCGAGTGGGTCAGCCTGGCCGACGCTCCCAGCGTGACGGCGGACGGGACCCGGCTCGTCTTCCAGGCGAACATCGATTTCCCGCGCGAGGTCGACGCGGCGCTGACGTTCGGCTGCCAGGGGATCGGGCTCTATCGGACGGAGTACCTTTTCCTGCACAGCGGCGGCGAAGCCGGCGAGGAGGAGCAGCTCGAGGTGTACCGGGGGCTCGTCGAGCGGATGGGCGGGCGACCGGTGACGATCCGCACGGTCGACTTGGGAGGCGACAAGCTGCTCCAGGGGATGGAATCGGAGGCGAACCCGTTCCTCGGCTGGCGCGCGATCCGCTACTGTCTGGACCGCCCCGAGGTCTTCCGGGGCCAGCTCCGGGCCATTCTGCGCGCCGGTGTCGGCGGACCGACCGCGATCCTGGTCCCCATGATCACCACCGTCGAGGAGGCCGACCGGTCGCTGGAGGCGCTGGCCGACGCGCGCCAGTCGCTCGAGCGCGAGGGTACCCCGTTCGCGACCGACTGTCCGGTCGGGATCCTGATCGAGACCCCCGCCGCGGCCATGCTCGCCGGCGAGCTCGCCGGGCGGTTCGACTTCCTCTCGCTGGGAACCAACGACCTGATCCAGTACACGCTGGCCGTCGATCGCGGGAACCGACGGGTGGCCCATCTGTTCCAGCCCTTCCACCCGGCGATCCTGCGGCTGATCGGCGAGGTCGTGGCGGCCGGCCGTCGGACCGCGCGCGAGGTCACGGTATGTGGCGAGATGGCCTCGAACTCGCGCGCCGCGACCCTGCTGCTGGGGCTCGGGATCCGGCGCTTCAGCATGGTGCCGGCGCGGATCCCGCGCGTCAAGCAGGTGCTGGGCCGGATCGCGGTGGCCGAGGCCGAGGAGGCGGCGCGGGTGGCGCTCGAGGCGCCGACCGCCGAAGCCGCCCAGGCGGTCATCGAGAACCGGTTCGGTGATCGGTTGCGCCAGGGCGCCACGGTGGCGGCGGAGGACGTGCGGTGACGGGGGGGTCGCGAGCCGCCGGATTCCCGCCGACGGTCGGGCCCGAGCGGGTCGCGGCGGTGGATTCGCGCGACATGCGCAGCCGGATCGAGGGGCTGCCGGGGGATCTGGTCGAGGCCGCCGACCGGGCCGCGCGTTTCGCGGACCGGCTGGAGGGCCGGCGCGCCGGCGCCGTGGCCGTGCTCGGAATGGGCGGCTCGGCGATCGGGGGGGACCTGGCGGCGGCGGCGACCGTCGAACGGCGCCGGGTCCCGCTGGAGGTCGTCCGCGGCTACGATCTCCCGGCATGGATCGAGGGGGACGCGTGGATCGTGGCTTCCTCCTACTCGGGGAACACCGAGGAGACCCTGGCGGCGTACGAGGCGGCAAAGGCACGCGGGCTTCCGGCGGTCGCGATCACGACGGGTGGCCAGCTGGGAGAGCGGGCCGGGACGCACGGCGATCCGGTGCTCCTCCTTCCGCCAGGCTACCCGCCGCGGGCGGCCCTCGGACATTCCTTCGCGTCGTGCGCCATCGTCGTCGCCGCCCTCGCCCCGGGTCTCGACGTCCGCGCCGAGGCCGACGCGATCGCCGCGGCCGGCGAGGCGATGCGGCCGCTCCCGGAGGAGTGGCTCGCCACGGATGCCGTGAATCCCGCCTTCGCGGTGGCGCGGGAAGCCTCCGCCGCCCTGCCGCTCGTCTACGCGGGGCACCCGGTCGCCATCGCGGCCGCGCGGCGGTGGCGGACGCAGCTCAACGAGAACGCCAAGCTGCTCGCCTTCACCTGCGAGTTCCCAGAGCAGAACCACAACGAGATCGTCGGGTTCGAGGCCGAGCCCGTCGTCAGCCCCGCGGTCTTCTACCTGGAGACGGAGTGGGACTCGCCTCGCGTCCGCCGACGGATGGAGATCGTCCGCCGACAGCTGGACCGGCGGACCACCTCGCAGCGGCGCGTCGAGGCGGGCGGTGGAAGCCCGCTCGAGGCCATGCTTCGGTTGTGCCTGCTGGGGGATTGCGCTAGCTTCCTCAGTTCCGTCATCACGGGGCGAGACCCCACCCCTGTCGCATCCATCGACGCTCTCAAGAGCGAACTCTCAGGACCCAGATGAACGTCGTCATACCCGCGGCGGGGCAAGGAACACGGCTGCGCCCCCACACCCACACGCTGCCGAAGGTCCTCCTGCCGGTGGCGGGCCGGCCGATCATCGGGCACATCCTGTCCGACCTCCGGGTGCTCCAGCCGCACGAGGTGCGCCTGATCGTCGGATACCGCGGCGAGCGCCTGGAGGCCTACGTCCGGGAGGAGTTCCCGGACCTGGCGGTGAGGATCGTCTGGCAGAAGGACCAGCTCGGGCTCGGCCACGCCGTCCTCCAGGGCCTCGTGGAGGGCGAGGACGAGCCCGTCCTGGTGGTCCTCGGAGACACCGTCTTCGATGTCGATTACGCCGCCTTCGTGGCCGGCGGGGAGAACGTCCTCGGCGTGCGGTCGGTGCCCGATCCGGAACGGTTCGGGATCGTCGAGCTGGACGGCGATGGCCGGATCGAGCAGCTGGTCGAGAAGCCTGCCGAGCCGAAGACGGACCTGGCCCTGGTCGGTCTCTATTACGTCTCGAACGGCGAGCTCCTCCGGCGCGCGATCGCGGGACTCGTCGACGACGACGCCCGTACCAAGGGAGAGTATCAGCTCACCGATGCCCTCCAGCGGATGATCGAGCAGGGACACGTCTTCGTCCCGTTCCGGATCGGGAACTGGTTCGACTGCGGGAAGCCCGAGACCTTGCTCGACACCAACCGGGCCCTCCTCGACCGGCGGCCGCAGGAGATCCCCGCCGAGTTCGAGGATGCCCGCATCGTACCCCCGGTGGCGATCGGGCCGGACTGCACGATCGCGCGCGCGGTCGTAGGTCCGTTTGTCACCCTCAGGCGGAACGCGGTCGTGCACGAGTCGGTCGTGCGTGACTCGATCATCGGTGAGGGCGCCTCGGTACGCGGTTGCGTGCTGGAGCGCTCGATCGTGGGGCCCGGAGCGAGCCTCGAGGCTCCGGCCAGGACCGTCAATCTCGGAGAAGGATCGAACGTGACATGCTGAGGACCCGCACCGAACGCGAACCGGCTCCGGCGCCGCTCGCCGCGACCGCCAGGCGCTTCCCCTTCACGTCCGAGTCGGTGACCGAGGGGCACCCCGACAAGATCGCCGATGCCGTCTCCGACGCCATCCTGGACGCCGCCCTCGAAGGCGATCCGCAGAGCCGGGTGGCGTGTGAGACCCTGGTGACGACCGGTCTCGTCATGGTAGCCGGCGAGATCACCACCGAGACGTACATCCCGGTGAGCGAGATCGCGCGGGAGACGATTCGCGAGATCGGCTACACCGACGCACGGATGGGCTTCGACGCCGGGACCTGCGGGGTGCTGGTGTCGCTCGACCGGCAGTCGCCCGACATCAAGCGCGGGGTGGACGCGGAAGGGGCCGGCGATCAGGGGATGATGTTCGGGTACGCCACCGACGAGACCCCCGAGCTCATGCCGTTGCCGATCGCGCTCGCGCACGGCCTGGCGCGGCGACTGAGCCGGGTTCGGAAGGACGGCGTCCTGCCGTGGCTGCGGCCGGACGGGAAGAGCCAGGTGACGATCGAGTACGACGGAGGGCGTCCCCGCGAGGTCACGACGGTCGTCATCTCGACGCAGACGGGGGACGAGTCCGAGGTGTCGGCCGAGGAGATCCGGGAGGAGGTCCGGAAGCACGTCATCCTGCCGGTCCTGCCCGCCGACCTCTATGACCCCGCTACGCTTCGTGTCCACATCAACCCGACCGGCCGGTTCGTGATCGGCGGTCCGCAGGGCGATGCCGGGATGACCGGGCGCAAGATCATCGTCGACAGCTACGGTGGTTTCGGTCGTCACGGAGGCGGGGCGTTCAGCGGGAAGGACCCGACCAAGGTCGACCGGTCGGGGGCCTACGCCGCGCGCTGGATCGCCAAGAACCTGGTGGCGGCGGGGCTGGCCAGCCGGTGCGAAGTCCAGCTGGCGTACGCGATCGGGGTCGCCGAGCCGGTGAGCGTGATGGTCGACACGTTCGGGACGGGGCGCCTGCCGGACGAACTGCTGGCAGAGCGGGTCCGGGAGGCGTGGGACCTCAGGCCCCGCGCCATCATCCGGGCGCTCGAGCTTCAGCGCCCCATCTATCGGCCCACCGCGGCGTACGGCCACTTCGGACGCGAGCCCGGAGGCGGTCTCTTCACGTGGGAGAGCATCGAGAAGGCGGAGGAGCTGCGCGACTGGATCGAATGAGCTCACGGCCGGCGCGCGGATCGATCAGCATCGAGAGCGGATGGACGAAAGGAGCCATGGGATGGCGAAGACGGACAAGGCGGGGACGGGGGCGATGACCCGCGATTACGACGTCAAGGACCGCGGGCTGGACCGCAAGGGTGAATCGCGGGTCGAATGGGCGGCCCGCCACATGCCCGTCCTTCAGCAGATCGGGGACCGGTTCGAGCGTGAGCGGCCGCTCGAGGGAAGGCGCGTGTCGGCCTGCCTGCACGTCACCAGCGAGACCGCCAATCTGGTCCTCACCCTCCAGCGCGGCGGCGCCGATGTCCTGCTCTGCGGATCGAACCCGCTCTCCACGCAGGACGACGTCGCGGCGTACCTGGTGGACCGGGGGATCCGGGTCCACGCCATCAAGGGCGAGGACCACGACACCTACTACCGCCACATCCGCGCGGCTCTCGAGCACCGGCCGGAGATCACGATGGACGACGGCGCCGACCTGGTGAGCGCCATCCATTTCATCGGTCTCGAGCGTTACGACGACCTTCATCCGGTCATCCGGGAGTGGGCCACGGCGCTGGCGCCGGCCGAGCGGAAGGCCATCGTGGACGGCGTGCTGGCGTCGACCGAGGAGACCACCACCGGCGTGATCCGGCTCAAGTCGATGCAGGCGTCGAACGTCCTGCTGTTCCCGGTCATCGCGGTCAACGACTCCAAGACCAAGCACCTGTTCGACAACCGCTACGGCACCGGGCAGTCGACGCTGGACGGCATCCTGCGGGCCACCAACGTGCTGCTGGCTGGATCGACCGTCGTGGTCGCCGGCTACGGGTGGTGTGGGCGCGGCGTGGCCCGACGGGCCCAGGGCGCGGGAGCCAGCGTGATCGTGACCGAGGTCGATCCCATGCGGGCGCTGGAAGCCGTGATGGACGGGTTCAGGGTCCTGCCGATGGCGGAGGCCGCACCGGTCGGCGACGTCTTCATCACCGTGACCGGCGACATCCACGTCATCCGCGCCGAGCACTTCGAGCGCATGAAGGACGGCGCGATCGTCGCCAACAGCGGCCACTTCAACGTCGAGATCGATCTCGAGGCGCTGGCCCGCATGGCTGACGAGATCCGCGAGATCCGCGAGTTCGTCGCCGAGTACCGGATCGGCGACCGTCGGCTCTACGTGCTCGGGGAGGGACGACTGGTCAACCTGGCCGCCGCCGAGGGCCACCCGGCGAGCGTCATGGACATGTCGTTCTCGAACCAGGCCCTGGCGGCGGAGATGATCGCGCGGGATCCGGCGGGCCTCGAGGCGGGTGTCTCCTCGGTCCCGGAGGCGATCGACGCGGAGATCGCGCGTCTCAAGCTGGCCTCGATGGGGGTGGGGATCGACACGCTGACGGCCGAACAGGAGAAGTACCTGGCCTCGTGGGAGATGGGAACGTGATCCAGCGTCGGCGGGGACTCTGGCGCACGCCCGTTCGGGTCGGGTTGTGCCGCCGCGCGCGGGGCATGTATGTTGCACATCCTGTTCGGACGAGGCCGGAGGAGCCGTGTCGATCGAAGTCGTCGAAGTCACCGTCGCCAGCCTGGGGATCGATTCCTCGACCCAGTCGCCGATCGTCATCCTGAAGGAGAAGGAAGGCGACCGGTACCTGCCCATCTGGATCGGTCCCAGCGAGGCGAGCGCCATCGCGACGGAGCTCGCCGGCGTCAAGTTCAGCCGGCCGCTGACGCACGACCTCATGAAGAATCTGGTCCGGGCGCTCCACGGGACCCTGACCCAGGTCATCATCGGGGCCCTGAAGAACAACACCTACTATGCACAGGTGTTCGTGCAGAACGACGAGGACGTCGTATCGATCGACGCCCGGCCCAGCGACTCGATCGCGCTGGCGCTCCGCCTCGGGGCGCCGATCTTCGCGTCCGAGGAGCTGCTCGACCATACCGCCGAGGAGGTGGGCGAGGTCGAGGAGGAGAAGTACGATCCCGAAGACCTGAAGGAGTACCTCCGGCGCATGAACCCGGAGGACTTCGGACGCTTCACGCTCTGACGGGAGGAACGCCGATCCGGAACCTCTGATCCCATTTCGAGCCTCGGGGTGCCCGTCCGCCGACCGTGCGACCGCACGGGCGTCGGGAGAATAGGGAATGCGGTGCGAAGCCGCAGCGGCCCCGCCACTGTGAGGCGCGAGCGCACGAGAGAACCCGCGCTCCGCCAAGCCAGGAGACCTGCCACGAGGCTTGTTGTCGAGATCCTTCGCGGGAGGGGTCCGGCGACTCGACCTAGCACCTCCGGTCGCGCGCCTGCCTCCCCAAGGCAGGCGTTTTTTCTTTCGGCCCGGAGGCCATGATCGCCGACCGCCGCTCGCTCCGGCTCCTCCTTTTCCTTCTCCTTCCGGCCTGCTCGGGCGGCCCGGAATCGGGCGCGGACCGGCACGGCGGCGCGCCCGCGACCGACTGGCCGCCGGCCGGGGAGACGACCGGCCCGGCCGTCGAGCTGATCGACGACGCGGGGCGCGCCGTACGTCTCGACGCGCCGGCCCGCCGGATCGTCTCCCTGGTCCCCAGCGTCACCGAGACCATCGTCGCGCTCGGCGAGGCGGGGCGGCTGATCGCGCGGACGGATTACGACCGCGGGCCGGCCGTCCTCCACCTGCCCAGCCTGGGCGGCGGGCTCGACCCCAGCCCAGAAGCCCTGATCGCTCTCGGTCCCGACCTCGTCGTCGGTTGGAGCTCGGCCCGCGACGGCCGCCTGAGAGGCTTCCTCGAGACGGCCGGGATCCCGTTCTACGCGGCCGCGATCGAGGACACGACCGACGTCTTCCGGACGTTCGACCGGGTCGGTCGATTGCTGGGGGCCCGGACCGCCGCGGAGCGGCTGGCCGGCGCCGTCCGGGACTCACTGGCGGCGGTCGCCGCCGAGCGTCCCCCCGGACCCCGGCCGACCGTCCTCTTCACCCTCCTCGGGGGCCCGCCGCGGACGGCCGGCCCCGACACGTTCGTCGCCCAGCTGGTCGAGATCGCGGGGGGACGGCCCGCGTTTCCCGAGCTCGACGAGCGCTGGCCCGAGGTCTCGCTCGAGGCCGTCGTCGCCCGGCAGCCGGACGTCCTGGTGGTTCCGGTCGAGCCAGGAGACCGGCCGCTCGCCCGGCTGGCCGACCGGGACGGATGGCGGGATCTGGCGGCGGTCCGGGCGGGCCGGGTGGTCGGCGTGGACGCCGATCTCTTCACCCGGCCCGGGCCGCGACTTCCCCAGGCCGCCCGCGCCCTGCAGCGCGCGCTTCGCGAGGTCGGCCCCCGATGAGGGAGGGGCGGCTCTTCGTGGCGCTCGCCGCGGCGCTTCTGGCGGCGCTCCTCGTCAGCGTCCGGTTCGGGGCGGCCGGGCTCGACTGGGACGCGGTCTCGGGGGGCCTCCGGGGGACGGCCGCTCCCGCCGCGGTCACGATCGTCCGTGACCTGCGCCTGCCCCGCGCGCTCCTGGGGGCCCTGATCGGGGCCGCGCTCGCCCTCTCCGGCGCCGTATTCCAGGCCCTGCTGCGGAACCCGCTCGCCGAGCCGTACGTCCTGGGGGTGGCCGGCGGGGCCGCGCTCGGCGCGGTGGCGGTGCTCGGCGCGGGATGGGCCACGGGCGCGCCGTGGGCGCTCCCGATCGGGGCCATGGCCGGTGCGTTCGCCACCATCGCGGTCGTCGTCCGGATCGCCCGGGGCGCGGGACCCGGCCTGGACGTCAGGGCGCTCCTTCTGGCCGGCGTCGTGGTGGGCGTCTTCTGCAACGCCTGCCTCCTCCTCCTCCTCAGCCTCCAGCGGGGCGAGGCGTTCCGGGAGGCCGTGTTCTGGCTGATGGGAAGCCTGGCCGGGGCGAGCTGGACGGCGACCGGCTGGCTCGCCGCCGCGGTCCTGCCCGTCGCCGCCGTCCTCTGCGTGGCGGCGCGTCCGCTCGACCTCCTCGCGGTCGGCGAGGAATCGGCCCGCCACCTGGGGGTCCGGGTCGCGCGGACCCGGCTCGTCGCGTATCTGGCCGCTTCCTTTCTGACCGCGGTCTCGGTCGCGGTGGCCGGATCGATCGGGTTCGTCGGCCTCTTCGTCCCGCACGCGGCCAGACTCCTCTGGGGAGGCGGCCACCGCCGGCTCCTGCCGGCCGCCGCGCTCCTGGGGGCGGCCTTCCTTCCGCTCGCCGACACCCTCGCGCGGACGGTCGTGGCGCCGGCCGAGTTGCCGCTCGGCGTCATCACCGCCTTCGTCGGGGTTCCCTTCTTCGTGGCCGTCATGCGACGGCGGCTCGCCGGGAGGACCGGATGAGGGACCTCTGGCGCGCGCGGGGGCTCGCTTTCCGCTATCCCCGGAGCCCGGTCGAGGCCGTCCGTGAGACCGACCTCGACCTGCGCCGGGGAGAGGTCGTCGCCCTGGTCGGTCCCAACGGGGCCGGGAAGACGACCCTTCTCCTTCTCCTCCTCGGCCACCTGACCCCGCTCCGGGGCCGGGTCGAGTTCGCCGGCCGGGCGCTCGCGGAGTGGTCTCCTGCAGGTCTCGCCCGGTGCGTCGGCGTCCTGCCGCAGCACGAGGAGCCGGCCTTCCCGGTGACCGTCCGCGACCTGGTCGCGATGGGACGCTATCCGCACCTGGGCGCCTGGCGACGGGAGCGGCCGAGCGACATCGAGGCGATCGAGACCGCGGTCCTTCGGTGCGGGATCGCCGACCTGGCGCCGCGACCCTTCGCCACCCTCTCGGGCGGCGAGCGCCAGCGGGCGCGCCTCGCCCGCGCCCTCGCCCAGGGACCCGACGCCCTGGTCCTGGACGAGCCGACGGCCGGCCTCGACGTGGCCAGCGAAATGGAGATGTGGGACCTCCTGCGCCGGGAAGCCCGGACCGGACGCGGGGTCCTTCTCACGACCCACAACCTGAACCTCGCGGCGCGGTTCGCGGACCGGCTCATCCTCCTGGGAGGCGGTCGTCTCCTCGGCGAGGGACCGGCCGCGGACGTCCTGACCGAGCCGCGGATCGGGGAAGCCTACGGCTGGCCCGTCCGCGTCTTCCCGCATCCCGGTCCCGGCCCAGACCGGGGCGCGCCGCAGGTCGTGCCCCTCCGTCCGAACGACGACGAAAGGAAGGTCCCATGATGAGGAAGCCCTCTGCGATCGCGCTCGGTCTGCTGCTGGTCGCTCCCGCCGCGCGGGCCCAGCAGGGAGGCGCGCCCGACACCCTCGAGGTGTTCCACGCACCCCCGATCGTCGTCA
>DATEDS010000180.1:0-9252 GCA_035281565.1 Gemmatimonadota bacterium | reverse complement strand
ATCGATCTTGCCGAGTACTACCACCTGATCCTCATGTCGGCGACCGGGATGCTCCTGCTGGCCCAGAGCACGCACCTGGTCATGATCTTCATCGCCCTGGAGCTGATGTCGGTCTCCGTCTATATCCTGACCGGGTTCCGGCGCCGCCTGCCGCGCTCGGTCGAGGGGGCGCTCAAGTATTTCGTGCTGGGGGCCTTCTCGACGGGCTTCCTCGTGTACGGGATCGCCCTGCTCTACGGGGCCACGGGAACCCTCGACCTGGTCGAGATGCCGGCAGGGCTGGCGCCCGGTCAGGTGGCGCCGTTGTTCGTGACCGGCGCCGCCCTGGTCCTGATCGGGCTCGCCTTCAAGGTCGCGCTGGTGCCCTTCCACATGTGGTCGCCCGACGTCTACCAGGCCGCCCCCTCGCCGATCACCGGGTTCATGGCGACCGGTGTCAAGGCGGCCGGCTTCGCGGCGCTGGCCCGCGTCGTGGCGTCCACCTTCGAGCTGGTCGGCGGGCGCTGGGAGCCCGTGCTGTGGATCCTGGCGGTGCTCACCATGTTCGTCGGCAACGTGGCCGCGATCCGGCAGGACGACATCAAGCGCATGCTGGCCTATTCATCGATCGCCCACGCCGGCTACCTGCTGGTGGCCGTGCTCGCCCACAGCGGGCTCGGGACGGCGGCCTTCCTGTACTACCTGGCGGCCTATACGCTGATGACGCTCGGCGCTTTCGGCGTGGTGACGATCCTGGGCGAGCGCGGCGTCGAGAACGCCTCGATCTCCCGCGACTACGCCGGCCTCGGACATCGGGAACCGCTCCTCGGGGCGGCCATGGCGCTGTTCATGTTCAGCCTGACCGGGATTCCGCCGACGGCGGGGTTCTTCGGGAAGTTCTCGATCTTCTCGGCGGCGGTCAGCGCCGGCTACGTCCTGCTGGCGGTCCTCATGGTGATCGCCTCGGTCATCTCGGCCTACTACTACCTGAAGGTGGTGGTGGCGATGTACATGCGATCCGCCGAGCGGGAGCCGATCCGGATCGGGATGACGGCGCTGGCCGGGGTGGGCTTGCTGATCGCCGTGATTGGGACGGTGGGGCTGGGCGTCTTTCCGGGCGGATGGATCGAGCTGGCGAGGGCGTCGGCGGACGGGGCGGGGGCCCTCGGCAGCCTCCGGTGAAGACCGGGGAGGACGTTTCCGGGACCGACCGTCTCCAGGCCCTGTGCGAGCTGTCGCAGGAGATGACCCTCGCGGCAGACGAGCAGACGATCTACCGGGTCGTCCTCGAGGTGGCGCGCAAGGTCCTCGACTTCTTCAACTGCGCCATCCTGCTCGTCGACGAGCGCACCCGCGAGCTCGTCATGGTCGACGAGCACGGCTATCCCCCCGAGACGCGCGGTCTCCGCCTGCCCCTCGATCAGGGTCGCGGCCTCTCGTGCTGGGTCGCCGAGCACGGCCAGATCCTCTACGTGCCGGATGTCCTCCGGGATGAGCGGTACGTGGCCGGCGTCCCCGAGGCGCGCAGCGAGCTGGCGGTCCCGATCCGGTTCCAGGGGCGAACGCTGGGCGTCCTGAACGTCGAGAGCGACCGCGTGAACGCCTTCGACAGGGACGAGGCGCTCCTCCTCCAGGCCCTGGCCAGCCAGATGGCGGTGGCCCTCGAAGCGCGCCGCGCCCTTGCGGAGATCGATCGACAGTCGATCACCGACTCCCTGACCGGCGCCTTCAACCGCCGCTACCTGGCACGGCTCCTCTCGGCCGAGCGGTCGCGGGCGGCCAGGTACGACCGCCCGATCGGCTTCCTCATGATCGACCTTGACGACTTCAAGTCGGTCAACGACCATCACGGCCACGCGCGCGGCGACCAGGTCCTGATCGCCGCGGCCGAGGCGTTGATGACCGCGGTCCGGCAGATCGATTCGGTGATTCGTTACGGCGGGGACGAGTTCCTGGTCGTCCTGCCGGAGACGAGCGAAGAAGGGGTCGGTCCGGCCGCCGAGCGCATTCGGCGGGTCGTCCTCGATACCCTCGCCGCGGGAACCGCCGTGCCGGCCGACTTCCGGCTCGGGCTCTCGATGGGAACCGCGGTCCACCACCCCGGCGAGGACCTGGACGGCAAGCTCCGCGAGGCCGACGCCGCCATGTACGTCGACAAGCGCCGGCGGCGCCGGGGGACGCCGGGCGACGGCTGAGCCGCGACTTGTTCGGCGTGGCGTCGGCGCGGTATCTTCCCACGCTCACCGCAAACAGCGGCCCCATCGTCTAGTGGCCTAGGACGTAGCCCTCTCAAGGCTAAAACACGGGTTCGAATCCCGTTGGGGCCACCAAACGAGACGCGCGGACGCTACCGGCCGGCGGCCGGCTCGCGGGCCGCGTTCACTTCCACGCCGAAGGCGTGGAGCTGCCCGGACAGCACCTCCCAGGAGTGTTCCACGTCCTCGATCCAGATCGCCTGCGCCGGATGCAGGTCCAGGATCGACGACGAGCCGTCGGGCAGGGCGATCCTCATGCGGACCGCCTCCCGGCTGATGATGGCGGTCGGCGGATGGGCGTGCATCGGACTGGTGGCTCCGGGCGCCGCCAGCGCCTCGAAGACCCGGACATGGTCGTTCTCCAGGACCACGTGATGGTGGGTCGGATCCACGACCACCGCTTCCCGCTCGAGGGGGGCAATCGCGGCGGGAGCCTGTCCGCCGCGGGCCGCCTTGACCTCCACGGCCAACAGGTGCAGTTGCCCCGACAAGAGCTCCCAGGAGTGCTCGACGTTCTCGAACCAGAGGACCTGCCCCGGGTTCAGGTCGAAGATCGAGCTCGAGCCGTCCGGCGTTTTCACCCGGAGACGTGCCTTGTCGAGGCTGACCACGACCAGCGGCGGATGGGTGTGCATCGGGCTGGTGTCGCCGGGCGCCCCCAGGACCTCGAAGATCCGCACGTCGTCGTTCTCCAGGATCACGTGATGGTGGGTGGGGTCCAGCGCCACCGCGTCCCTCGCGTCCTGGCCGATCGCGGTCGCCGGTCCACCGGACAGGAACAGCAACACCATCCCCAGAGACCTTTTCACGGGTAGCCTCCACGTCAGGGTTACGGCGGGCGAGCCGGGGGGGAAGGACACTATCCTGCCGATCCCGACAAGGTCAAGCCCCGCGGCGCGCCCCTTGCACTCCAGCCGTCCGGCGCCGAGCCTCAAGGGGGGTATGGGAGACATGTCCAGGGAAGACACGACGCGGCTCCTGCTGAAGATCCAGAAAGGCGAGGCGAACGCCGCCGAGAGCCTCGTCCCGCTGATCTATGACGACCTGCGGGCGCTGGCTGCGCGCTACATGCGGAACGAGCCGGCCGACCACACCCTCCAACCGACCGCGCTGGTCCACGAAGCCTTCCTGCGCCTCATCGACACCGATCGGGTGGAGTGGCGCACCCGGGCCCACTTCATGGCCGTCGCCGCGCGAACGATGCGCCGGATCCTCGTCGACCATGCTCGACGGCGGCTGGCGATCAAACGCGGCGGCGGGAAAAAGGTCACGCTCGTCGAAGGCCTGGCGTTCAGCGAGCAGCGACCGCTGGACCTGGTGGCGCTGGACGATGCGCTGGCCGCGCTCGCGAGGATCGACGAGCGGCAGAGCTCGGTCGTGGAGCTCCGATTCTTCGGCGGACTGGGTGTCGAGGAGATCGCCGAGGTGCTGGACGTATCGACGGCCACGGTGAAGCGTGACTGGCGCTTCGCGCGGGCGTGGCTGCTCCGGGAGCTGAGCGCGAAGGAGTGATGACCGAGGACCGCTGGGAGCGCGTGCGGGCCCTCTTCGACGAGGCCCTGGAGCATCCGGCCGAAGAGCGGATCGCACTCGTCGCCGCAGGCAGCGACGGAGACGAGATCCTGCTCCGGGAGGTGCTCGACCTCCTGGCCGCTCACGAGACCACCGACACCCTGCTGGACGCGCCGGCCCTCCAGACGCTGGCCGAGCCCGCCGAGATCCCCGAAGCCTCGATGACGGGCCGCCGCATCGGGCCCTACGTGCTCGAGGAGGAGATCGGCCGGGGGGGGATGGGCGTCGTGTACCGTGCGCGACGCGTCGAGGGGGAGTTCGAGCAGGTCGTCGCGGTCAAGATCCTGCCCCTCGGGTACGCGCGCGGAACGGTCGTGAATCGCTTCCGCGCCGAGCGTCAGATCCTGGCCCGTCTCGACCACCCCAACATCGCCCGGCTCCTCGACGGCGGGACCACGCAGGAGGGCCTGCCGTATTTCGTCATGGAGTTCGTCGAGGGCCAGCGGATCGACCGCTACGCGGACGCGGAGCGGCTGAGCGTCGAACGACGGCTGGACCTTTTCCTTACCGTCTGCTCGGCCGTGCAGGCCGCCCATCAGAGCCTGGTCGTGCATCGGGACCTCAAGCCCTCGAACATTCTCGTCACCGCCGACGGCTCTCCCAAGCTCCTGGACTTCGGGATCGCCAAGGTGCTGGACCCCTTGTCGGTGGACGGGGACGAGCTGACGATGACGTCGCTGCGGCCCCTGACGCCCGATTACGCCAGCCCAGAGCAGATCCGGGGCGAGCCCGTGACCACCGCCAGCGATGTTTACTCGCTGGGCGTGATCCTGTACGAGCTGCTCGCCGGTCGCCGGCCGTACCGGCTCTCCGGACAGACCGCCTCCCAGGTCGAGCGCACGCTCGAGCGGCACGTCCCCGGACGGCCGAGCTTGGTCGGGACGAGCCCCTCCGGCGGGGCCGGCCCGGACACGGTCGAACTCGCCTTTCGCCGGGGGACGAGCCCGGACCGGCTGCGGCGCCGGCTGTCCGGAGACCTGGACAACATCGTCCTGAAGGCGCTCAGCCGGGAGCCCGACCGGCGTTACGGCTCGGCGGAGCGGCTGGCGGAGGACCTGCGTCTGCATCTGGACGGGCGTCCCGTCAGCGCCCGGTCCCCGACCGTCGGATACCGCTTCGGCAAGTTCGCGCGCCGGCACTGGCCCAGCGTCCTGTCGGGGATCCTCATGCTGCTGTCGATGGCGGCCGGCTTCGGAGCGGCTCGCTGGCAGGCGGGCCTGACGGCGAGCGCCGAAGCGGTGGCCGAGCGCCGGGCCGACGAGATCACGACGCTGGCCTCGGCCCTGGTGAGCGACCTGGACCAGGAGATCGCGGGCCTGCCGGGCTCCGATGCCGTCCGCGAGGACGCGCTGCGCCGCGCTCTCGCGACGCTCGAGCGGCTGGCCCAGGAGTCCGAGCAGGATGAGGAATACCTGGCTCCCATCGCCCAGGGCCATCGGAAGCTGACCGAGCTGGCGATGCTCCGGAACGACGGCGCGACCGCCCTCGACCAGGCCGACCGGGCGCTCCGCGCCTCGCGCACCCTGCTCGAGGGTCGGCCCGATAGCCCGGCCGCCCGCCTATCGGCCGCCACGAGTCACCTGGCCGCCGCCGATCTGCTGGCCGATCCCAGGTGGCCCGCCATCCAGAACCCCGACCGGGCGCTCCACCACTATCGGGAGGCGCGCGATCTGCTCGAGGACGTTGGCGATGCCGACCCCCGCGTCCGACAGGCGCTGGTGCATGCCCGCGGGGGTATCGAGGCCCTGGAGGCCGCCGACCCCGACCGACGCTGACGGGCGGGGGCGAGCGCGGTCCGAGCCCGCCTTGTGTGCCTTCCGCGTGCTTGACATTCGTAGCTCCCGATCCATATTTCCCGGCGCTTTCGCGGGGGGACCGAGGTCACCCGCGGCGCGAGCACTCGGCCACCATCGTCTCGACATCGCTCTCGGTACCCCTTCCCGGGGAGTGCATGCGGGCTGCCGCGAACGGATTTCGGGCCGCGATCCTGTCCGCTGCTTGTCTCATCGCCACTTCCGCCTGCGGGGACGTACGCTCGGCCCCCACCCAGAACAAGGCTCCCGAGCAGCCGATCGCCTTCATGCACACCGTGCACGCCGGGGACAACCGGATCCCGTGCGCATACTGTCACTTCTCCACGAACGTCTCCGAGGAAGCCGGCATCCCGGCGGTCGGCACGTGCATGGGCTGTCACCGGTTCGTCCAGGGTACGAGCCCCGAGTTCCAGCGGGAGATCCAGAAGCTCATGCAATTCTGGGCCGATTCGACGTCGATCCCCTGGCAGCGCGTCTACACCGTCCCCGAGTTCGTCCAGTTCACGCACCAGCCTCACATCCGTGCCGGCGTGACCTGCGCGACCTGCCACGGCGACGTCGCGGCCATGGTGCGGGTCGAGAAGGTGACCCCGCTGACGATGGGGTGGTGCGTGAACTGTCACCGTGACCGGGGCGCGCCGGACGACTGCGCCGCCTGCCACTACTAGGAGGTCGTAAAGAATGGAGCGACGCGACTTCCTGAAAGTGGTCGGGATCACGGGAGCGGGGGCGGTCACCGCCTGCGACCAGAAGATCGGCCCCCAGACCCTGGTCCCTTATCTCGTGCCGCCCGACGACGTGACGCCCGGCGTGGCGACCTGGTACGCGTCCACGTGCCGGGAATGCCCCGCCGGCTGCGGGGTCCACGTCAAGACCCGCGAGGGGCGGGTCATCAAGCTGGAAGGCAACCCCGGGAGCCCTGTGAACCGGGGCAAGTTGTGCGCGCGGGGGCAGGCCGCCCACCAGCACCTGTACGATCCGGACCGCCTGAAGGGACCGAAGCGGCTCGTCGACGGGCGGTACGTGGATGTCGGATGGGACGACGCCGTGGCGGCGCTGGCCGAGCGGCTGGTCGAAGGCAGGGCCGAGCCGGGGTCGGTCGTGCTGGTGACCGGCCTCCAGACGGGGACCCGTGCGCGGCTGTACGAGGAGTGGACCCGGGCGGTCGGCGCGCGGTGGGTGGTCTACGAGCCGTTCGCCCACGAGGCGCTCCTCGAGGCCAACCGCCGGGTCTTCGGGCAGGCCGCCATCCCGACCTACGACATCGAGGGCGCCGAGCTGGTGATCTCCTTCGGCGCCGATTACCTCGAGACGTGGGTCTCCCCGGTCCGGTACGGGCGGGAGTGGGCGGGGATGCACGCCATCCGGGAGACCGACCGCGAGGCCCGCCGCCCGGGGCTCGTGGTGGCGGTCGAGCCGCGGCTCTCGATGACGGCGTCCAACGCGGACGAGTGGGTGGCCCCCCGCCCCGGGACCGAGCACCTGGTGGCGCTGGCCATGGCGAACGCGCTCGGTGCGGGCGGCGAAGCCGCCGCCTGGACCCCGTCCCGGGCCAGCGAGGCCACCGGCGTCCCGGCCGGCACCATCGAGCGGCTGGCGGAGCTGTTCAGGACCCGGCGGAGCGTGGCGCTCCCCGGCGGGGTCGCGACCGCCCATCGTCAGGCGACCGCGGCGGCGGTGGCGGTCAACCTGCTCAACCAGGCCGGCGGGGCCGTCGGCGACACGGTGCGTCCCGCGACCACGGTGACGGGCGGGGTCGAGCGCGCCTTCCAGGCCGTCGCCGACCTGGCGGCCGCCCTCCGGGCGGGGCGTGTCCGGACGATCCTGTTCGGGGACGCGAATCCGGTCTATGCGCTGCCGTCCTCGCTCGGTTTCGACGAGGCCCTCAAGCAGGCGCATTTCCGGGTGTCGTTCAGCCCCGTCTTCGACGAGACCGCCTCGTGGTGTCATCTGCTCCTGCCCGACCACACCCCGCTCGAGTCGTGGGGCGACTGGGTGCCGGAGGACGGAATCGCGAGCCTCGTCCAGCCGGCCATGCGGCCGATCTTCAACACCCGCTCCATGCCCGACGTGCTGCTCGAGGCCCACCGCCGGATGCGGGGAGGCGCGGCGGGAGCCGCCCCGGCCGACACCACGGCCGTCCCCGCCGCGGGAACCCTGTCGCTGGAGGCCGGGACGTGGTACGACTATCTGAGGGCGGCCTGGAGCGACCGCGCTCCCACGGCCGACCGGTGGGCCGACGTCCTGAAGGCGGGCGGGGTCTGGGAGGGGGCCGTGGCCACGACCGCCGCCGCGGCGCCGGAGGAAGAGCCCGTCCCGGTGTCGGGCGGGCTTCCGGAGGGGCCGATGGAGCGCGAGACCGCGGAGATCGCGTTCGGGCCGGCCGAGTTCGAGGGCCCTGAGGACGACGCGTTCTACCTCCACATCTATCCACACGTCGCGATGTACGACGGACGGACGGCGAACCGTCCCTGGCTCCAGGAGCTGGCCGACCCGACCACGTCGAGCTGCTGGCAGACGTGGGTCGAGGTCCATCCTACCGTCGCCGGCGAGAAGGGGTTGAAGGACGGCGACGTGGTGGCGCTCGAGTCGCCGTACGGCCGGATCGAGGCGCCGGTCCTCTCCTATCCGGGAATCCGCCGCGACTCGGTCGCCATGCCGCTCGGCCGGGGTCACACCCGGATGGGCCGCTACGCGGCCGAGCGCGGGGTCAATCCCGTCGCGATCCTTCCGCCGGAATCGGAGCGTCAGAGCGGGGGGTTCGTCTACCAGAGCGTCCGGGTCACGCTGACCCCGACCGGGGCGTGGGTCCCGCCGCTCAGGCACCAGGAGACCGACAGCCAGCACGATCGCGGCATCGCCCGGGCGGTGCCGCTGGCCGAGGCCCAGGGAGCCGCCGTCGCCCACGAGACGGGCGGTCACGGCGAGCCCCTCACCGTCCAGCGCGTCGCCCTCGACTCGGATCCCGACGGTCCCTACCGGTGGGGAATGGCGATCAGCATCGACGCCTGCACGGGATGCGGCGCCTGCGTCACCGCGTGCCAGGCCGAGAACAACGTGCCGTGGGTCGGCGCCGAAAGAGTCGCCCGCAGCCGGCAGATGACATGGCTCCGGATCGAGCGGTTCTTCGAGGAGAGGGATGACGGCGGGCTGGAGACCCGTCACGTGCCGATGATGTGCCAGCACTGCGGGGCCGCGCCCTGCGAGCCCGTGTGCCCGGTCTTCGCCACCTACCACAACCCGGACGGCCTGAACATCCAGGTCTACAACCGCTGTGTGGGCACCCGCTACTGCTCCAACAACTGCCCCTACAAGGTGCGGTACTTCAACTGGTTCACGTACGAGTGGCCCGAGCCGCTCAACTGGGGCCTGAACCCGGACGTGACGCGGCGCGAAAAGGGCGTCATGGAGAAGTGCACCTTCTGCGTCCAGCGGATCAATGCCGCCAAGCTCGAGGCCCGCAACCGGGGCCCCGGCGAGGTCGTGCCGGACGGCGCCTTCCAGACCGCCTGCCAGCAGACCTGCCCCACCGACGCGATCGTCTTCGGGAACCTGAAGGACTCCGAGAGCCGTGCCGCGCGACTGGCGAACGGCCCGCTCGCCTACAGCGTGCTCGAGGAGCTCAACACGCG
>DATEDS010000179.1:0-2854 GCA_035281565.1 Gemmatimonadota bacterium | reverse complement strand
CGGGGGTCTCGCCCGCGTGGATCGTGATCTGCTCTCCTGCGATCACATCCGTCTCGTCGCCCCCCTCCGGCCGCGAGACCGACACGGATCCGTCCAGGACCGCCACGGTCGTCGTGCCATCCGGTTCGACGTGCACGAAGTATCGCGTCTTCAGGTCCGAGATCCTCATGACCGGCGTCACGACTTCGATCTCGTAGTTCGGGCTCGCTCCGTCAGAAGAGCGGTCGATCACGATGTTCCCCGGCTTGTCGACGACGAGCCGCATCTGGACCCTGCCCGACGCCTCCTGGCAGTAGCGCTCGATCTTCAGCTTCGTATCGATCCCCACGACGACCCGGACCCCCGCGCCACCCCCCAATGCGAACGCCAACGTCACCGTCGACGTTCCCGTCCCGATTCCGCCTCCCTGAGAGATCCTCGTGCCGTCGTGTACGTAGCCATAATGGCCGCCATGCTCCACCGAGGAGACTCCCCTCGCCTCGAGGACGGTGACCTCTCCAGGCGCGCAGCTCGCTCCTCTCTCTGCCGCCGTCAGAAAGACCGTCCCCTCATAGCTCTCCATGAATCCCTCCGTATGCGCCACGGCGGTGACCCGATGGACGGCGCCGGGGCGGTCGTCCGGAATGACCGAAGCCGGCGAGAAGCTGTACCGATAGGCCCCACTGCCGTCGGCAACCACCGACGCGAGCTCACGATCGTCGATCTTCAGCACCACCAAGGCGCCCGTCGGCTCCGCCGCCCAGGTCGGAGTGTAGACCCCGTATCGACCCTCCGGATTGGCGGTGACCCGGCCCGAGATCACGACCGTATCCGCGAATGGGTCCGCCGCCGGCGAGACCTCATACAGGCTCTTGTCGGCGAGGATGGTGGCTTCCAGCCGGCCGTGCTCCGAGATCTTGATCTTGGCGCACGCCTCACCCCGCTGGTATCGATCGGCGTCCGCCGGCTCCGCCACGACGTCCAGACATGTTCCGCGCTCGTGACCCGGGATATCGTCGGCCAGCTTGACGGGCAGGGTGAAGTATCCCCGGTCGTCCGTCGAGCCCTCTCCCGCACCGGGGATCTTGCTTTGCCCGCCGACTACGATCCGCGCGCGGACCGGATCGTGGAAAATGCCCGACGCCACGGAAAAGACGCGGCCCGAGAGCGTGACGGTCGAGCCCAGTGGTCGCACCCCTTCGATCGGATCGACGAGGACCTGGATGCCCTGAAGGCCGCGCTGCACCTGCCAGGCGGTCTGGAAGGAGCCGCGGACGGCGCCGCGAACGGCGGACACCTCGAGCGTGTGCGTGCTGCGGCCCTGCGGGGTGTCTTCGGGCAGCGGGAACTCGAAGACGGCGATGCCCGCGGCGTCCGTCTCCGCCAGGCCGACCTCGAGCCCGTCGTAGCGAAGTCTCACCTCGGCTCCGCTGACGCTCGGGTCGGCGAAATGCGGCCGCAACGTCTTTCGCTTCTCGCGCACCGCGACCCACAACCTGGCGGGGTAGCCGAAGTATCCCGCCTGCAGCTTGCCCTCCTCCTTGCCCCACCAGCTGGGATCGGGCTCCTCGTCCTCGACGAACATCCACAACTCGAGATCGGCGGCTTCCGGCGTCCCGGCCTCCCAACGGCCGGTGCAACTCCCGACCAGCCCCTGGAAATCGAGCGTGCCCCTCGCATGGATCACCCCGGGCTTGTTCCAGGTCCCCGTGGCCACGGGAATGACCTGCGTGGTCCAGCGGAGCGTCCCGGGCCGGCACGCTTCTACGTGGGACGGCCCGCAGCTGTACCCCCATTCCCCCGTGGGAGGCGTCGTGTAGAGGACGACACTCGATTCTCCCGACCCTGCGCCATGGGCGTCCAGCGATCCGCCCGCGCGAGCGACCGCGGTCGTGCTCGCCTCGCCCCGATAGTTGCGGTCTTTGATCCAGAGGGTGAGCCAGAAGGGCACCTGGTCGCCGGACGTCGCAGTGGAAGCCTGGACAAAGCCGTTCAGCTCCTTCAGGTACTGCCCCTGGCAAGTCAGGCTCCACGTCCCCTCGGGTGCTTCGCCGACAAAGGGGCTTATCTGCTGGGCATACGTCGCGTGGAAAGCCAGCGCCAGAAACACCCCGCACGTCAGCGCCTCACGAACGGCTCTCATTGGCTACATGTGATCGACGTGAAGCCGTCGCAGCCCGGCTCGCTGCACACCTGCCCGGTTCCCAGGACGAAGGTCGGGGACTGCGCGCCGATGTCGTAGGCGGGCTCCCAAGCGGCTGCCCTCGTGTAGCCCGATTGCCGGCAGAACTCGGTCGCGGCCGGCTCGCCGCACTGACCTCCCCACACCAGGCACAAGTCCAGGCGCAGGCCGTTCCAGATGGGTGCATAAAAGTCCTGGGTCGGCAGGCCGGCGCCGGTCGGAGTGCCGGGTGCCGCGCCCTCGCCGCCGACAACCATGAAGCTGCCCTCGTACGCACCCCAGTTGTTCGAGGTCACGCCGCCGTAGCCGGGGCTTCCTGTGTAAGAGGTCTGGCCGGGCTGGATCTCGATCGTGACCGTACCGCCATCCTGGAACGTGATGAGACCGGCGTGCACCGCCGCCGTGCAGACCGAAGAATCGTCCGTATGGGTCCCCGTCCCCCACAGCGGACCGGCCGAGCCGCCCGGGGGGCAGAAGTACGAGAAGCGCTGACCGTTCTGCCCTCGATGGGCCATCGGCCCGGTGTACCAGTCGATCGGCGTCGCGCCCCCCGCCTGGGGAGGTGGAGTGACGGCTTGCTGGGGTGGCATTGCCGCGGCTCCCGTCACCTGAACGACCTGCCGGGCCGTCTGGCCGTCTCCGAAGGTGAGCTCTACGGCGAACGCCTGTCCCGGGTTGAACCACCCGGAGCTC
>DATEDS010000178.1:0-6106 GCA_035281565.1 Gemmatimonadota bacterium | reverse complement strand
TGGTCGAGGCGGCCGAGAAGGTCCAGAAGCACCTCTTCGACTACGGCCAGGTCTCCAACTTCGTCGAGACCGCGCGCCGGTTCTGGATCCCCTTCATCACCTTCCCGAGCAAGGCGATCCCCTACACCGCCAAGCTCGCCGCGTCCCGGCCGGGTACCTTCGCCAACCTGAACAAGGCGATGTACGCGAGCAACGTGGCCTCGGGGAACCCGGACCTCTCCCAACTGCCGCCGTGGCTCCGCCAGGGCTTCGCGGTGCCGATCCCCGACTCGATCAGGAACCGCGCGGCCGGGCTCCTCGGGCCGCCAGATCAGCCGCTCATCTTCAACCCCGAGCGGGTGTCGTCCTGGTCCTCGCTCAACCTGCTGGACCCGCGCCCGAAGGAGGCGTTCTCCAACATCGTCGGCGGCATGGTGAATCCGATGGTGGTCACGCCGCTCGAGGTCGCCTCCGGCTTCGACACCTTCTTCGTCAACGAGTCCAGCCCGAAGACCAAGCAGGGACCGCTCGTCCGGTTCCTCACCGAGCATGGCATCCCGGTCCCCGGCGGTGGTCAGACCAAGACCGACTCCTACACCGGCGAGGAGGTCCCGGCGTTCGCGACCTGGGCGGACAAGCTCGCGAGCCTCCTGCCGATCTACGGCCAGGCGAGCTACGCCCTGCCCAACGCCTCCTCGGAGACGCCGCGGCTCGGCCCGCTCAAGTACTTCACCGGCATCCCGATCTCGCCCTATGACCAGGCCCGCGCGGCGTTCTACGCCGAGAAGGCCCAGCGGTGACTCAGCGCATGAGGCCGGGAGGGGCCTCGGGGTACGGCCCGGGCTCGTACTGGTCGGTCGGCTCGGTCGCGTGGACGAGGAACCAGATGCCGCAGATGACCAGGTAGGCGACGACGATGCCGACGAACACGCGGAGCAGGATCGT
Source organism: Gemmatimonadota bacterium (assembly GCA_035281565.1). GTDB lineage: Bacteria > Gemmatimonadota > Gemmatimonadetes > JACCXV01 > JAHWKZ01 > DASRVA01. Next base: position 5,182 of record DATEDS010000178.1, on the reverse strand, counting down.
CGTGGACCGGATCTCGCGCCGGACGCCTGCCTCGAACGACTCCTTCGGGGTCCGACGGGAGCGGTGACTATGCTTCATGGCGCCCAGCGTAGCGAAGGAGCGTGAAGGTGGCTCTCAGCCCGAATCCTGCGCTCGTGCAGGCCATCCAGGCCCAGACGCCGGACCCGAAGTTCCAGACCGTGCTCCTTGCCACGGCGCTCGCCGAGAGCGGTGGACGCCTCGACGCGGTGGGCGACAACGGCAACTCCGGTGGCCCGTATCAGGAGAACTCCTACGGGCGGGGTCACGGGATCCCGATGACGCAGCGGTTCGACCCGGTGGCATCGACCGCCCGGGCCTACCGTGAGTTCAGCCAACTCCGGGCGGATGACCCGGGCCAGTGGGCCGCTCGAGCGCAGCGACCGGCCGACCCGGTCGGCTACGCCGCCAAGGTCCGGGCGCTGATCCCCGCCGCTCAGGGCATCCTTCGATCTGGGGGCAGGGCCGCAGCCCAGGTGGGCACACAGCGGGCCTCGACCGCCCTGTCCCCCATCGCGGGTGGCCTCACCCCGGCCTCGCTCAAGCTCGTCGGCAACTACCTGCGGGCCTCCGAGCAGGCCGTGCTTGCCGGGCAGGACCCGCCGGACGTGATGGGGCTGGTCAACCGGCTCCAGTTCTCCTCGCCGGCGACGCCGTCTTACGCGCCCGCGGCGGCGTCTTACGGGGGGCCGATCAGCCCGCTGCCAAACGGGGGAGGGTGGGCCGGGACCCAGGCGCCGGTGTCCAAGCTCGCCGAGCTCTCCGGGCTCAAGATCACGAGCGCCAAGCGGTCGACCAAGATGACCGCCTCGGGTCACCCCTCCGACCACTGGGTAGGGACCAAGAACGGCTACGCCAACGACCTCGGCTGGGGCGGGGAGCGTCCGACCCCCCAGTCAGACGCGGCGGCATCGCGTATCGTGAGTGCCCTGGGGGGTCCGGCAGACTGGGGAAAGACCGGTGGGGTCTTCAACACCACCATCAACGGGGTCAGGTACCAGATCCTCTACCGGACGAACACCGGCGGGAACCACTGGAACCACATCCACGTCGGCGCCAGGCGAGTTGGGTAGCAGCGTTGGATGGGAGCGAGGATCGCAAGATCGCCCCAGCCCCTTCTCTCACTGGCCCCCCTCACTGGACTCGGCTGAGGGATGGGGTTCTGTTCGGAGCGGGATTGGCAGGGATCGCCCACGAGACGATAATCGCCAGCGAGCCGCGGCCGACCCTCTTGGTCCTCTTCGCGGCGATGTGCGGGCTGACGGCGTTCCTGCGCCGGGACGAGAAGATGCGATGAGCGACCTCATCCACCGCTATCCCTCGAGCACCTGCTGGATCCTCGCCATGACGATCCTCGCCATCGTCTTCGAGGCCGTCAGGGGCTGCTCATGATGACCAAGGCGCAGTTCCGCAAGGAACGACGCTATTGGCTCGCGGGCTACATCGTTCTCGCCGTGGCGGTGATCGTCGCGCTCTGGCTGATCGAGCGCGAGCAGGACAACCTCTGCCACTTCCAGCAGGTCAGCCGCTCCAACCAGATTGAGGCCGGTGCTCAGCAGGCCAAGTCGCTCGCGCTGACCATCCTGGCCAACGACCTCTCGAACGCCGGCGTCACCGACAGCTCGCGCGGTCGGCAGCTGGTCGACGCCGAGGCGTACCTCGACGGACCGCCGCCGAAGGACCCGCCTCCGAGCCTCAGCCGGCCCTCGGCGCAGTTGGTCGTCCTTGGCCGGATCTACATGCAGAACTCCCGGGACCGGGTGGCCAAGCTCATCCCGGAGGTCCATTGCTGATCTTCGGGAGCGACGCGCCCCTTGCCGCCCGTCAGACCGAGGCGGTGGCCGAGGTGGTGGCGGCCGCTCTCATGTTCGTGCGCGACCCTTCCAACTACGACCGACTGGCCGACGCGGTATCCGACTACGAGGATGCCTGCCCACACTCGGCCATGAACATCTACGCAATGGAGGACTGAGGTGGACATCGTTTCCCAGTTCAAGAAGGGCTGGCAGACCTCGGAGTTCTGGGTGATGCTCGTGAGCCTCCTCACCCCGATCATCGCCCTCATCACCGGGTACGACGTCGACACCGAGGGCGCGGTCTACATGATCGGCCTGATCTTCGGCGGCGTCGGCTACGCCACCAACCGCACCTGGCTCAAGCGCGCCCGGGTGAACGCCGTGGCTGGCGCGGGCGACGTCGTCACCATCCCGCCCGACATGGGCGACGGGGACGCCAACGTGGGGCCCGACGGCGCCCCGCTGGTGTGAGCGTGAGCGACTGGGTCCCCGACTACCGCCTCGAGTACCCCGACGAGTTCAGAGAGCGCCGGGACCGCCTCATGGCGCTGTCTGACGCAGAGCTCATCGCGGAGACCAAGGCAGAGGTCGAGCGCCAGGGCCACTACTACGCGGGCTACACGGAACTCGACACCTACCTCGCCGCGCTCATTGAGCGGATCGAGCGCCTGACCAAGGACGCCTGATGCCCCCGAACCTCGTCGTCGGGGGAGAGCCCAAGCCAGGCGTTCCCGAGGAGATCCTGCGCTGGCGCGTCGGGCGCAAGGTCGGCCGAACGATCTACGCGCAGGCCGGCGAGTCGCCCTCCGACGCGGACGTCCTCATCGGCGTGATGGACCGCCCGACTCTGGCGGCGGCGGCGGTCATGGCCCACAACGCCACGCTGGAGGTGCGCTGATGCCCCCGAACCTCGTCGTCGGCAACCGCAACCAGGCCGTCAAGGCGGCGCAGATCGGGCTGCGCAAGGCGCTCGCGCCGCACGGCAAGAACCTGCGCAACGGGGCCTACGGGTCGAACACCGTCAAGGATGTGCTGGCGTTCCGGCTCGCGCACGGCATCCGGCCCTTCGACGGCAAGCGCCTCGGACAGGACGTCTGGGAGGCGCTCGACCCGTACCTCGGGCCGGTGGCGCGCAAGCTCCTGGCGGCCGACGAGGCGCGGCGCAACGCGATCAAGGCCGCGGCCCTGACCGACGAGCGGCGGGGCCTGATCGTGGGCGAGGCCATGTGGGGCGTGGAGAACGCGGGGATGCTCACCTACCGCCAGTACCGGCCGATGGCGACCTCGCTGCGCTCGCCGGAAGCTGAGGACCGCACCGATTGCAGCACCTACGCCACGCTTTCCTACAAGCCCTCGGGGGCGCCCGATCCCAACGGCCGTGGATACGACGGATACGGCTATACAGGGACGCTCGAGCAGAACGGCACGCCGACGAACAACCCCCAGCCGGGGGACCTCGTCTTTTACGGCACGGGCGCCATCTCCTCGCACGTCGCGATCTGGATCGGCGATGGGCTGGTCGCGAGCTTCGGGTCCGAGCCCGGGCCGCGGATCCTGCCGCTGCGCTACAGGTCGGACCTGCACGAGATCCGCACCTACCCGATGGTGGACGGAGCCTGAGATGCCAGAGGGATTGCTGGGCCTGCTCATCTTCATCCTGGTCATCCTGGCCATCGTCTTCCTGATCCGCCGGTTGTAGCGGGAACTTCTGCACCGCGCGTACTTGCGCAGATTGCAAAAGTCGCGTAGCGTGCCTTCCACTTCTCCGACACGCACCTGGAGGTCATCGTGTCCTACAAGCCCACCCTTGCCGACCGGCACCTCGACGAGCAGTCGATGTCCCAGGTCGACCTGGACGGCGCCCTGCTCGGCATCGAGGGGAGCTACCGGATGATCCTCCGGTCCCTGCGCCTCGCCGTCGGCGCCAAGGACTGGGAGGAGGCCCGGGACTACCTGGCGACCGCCTCCGAGGCCCTGCGCGACGGGGTCCAGCACAAGGAGCTCGCGCGGATCGCGGCGGGGAACATCGCCGTGGCCACGCTGGAGCTGCGCCGCCTGCACCTCGTCCCGACCACGAGCAAGTACGCCGAGGCGGTGCCGGCGTGATTCCCCGCTACCGCACCACCTTCGACGTGCTGATCTGCAAGCGGGTGCAGATCACGTTCACGGGAGAGGACACCTCCCCGAGCAGTCTCACCGAGGAGGCCATCGAGTCCGCCGTCTACCAGATCAACGTCGTCGGCATCGAGGACGACGAGGTCCAGGTCCGCACCGTCTCCGTGGAGGCCATCTAATGCCGGCCTGGTTCTGGTGGCTCCACGGCATAGGGATCGGCATGTTCCTCATGAACGCGCTGAGCATGATCGGAGGCCGCCGTGCCTGACGTCACCTGCGGCCGCTGCGGGCGCACCGACGCCTACGCCGAGGAAGTGGACGACGGAACCGACCCGCGCACCCCGTCCTACCGGGCTGGCCGGGCGATCTGGCTCATCGAGTGCGCCTGCACCCCCGACGGCTACTACCGCCTCCAGGGCGACCCGCCCATCGACGTGACGCCGGTGCCGCGGGTGGACTGGGGCGTCGACCGGAGCCTCGAGGCCGAGCCCGAGGTCCACGGGGATTGGCCCTTCTGATGGGCACCCCGGACTCCGCATTCATGGCGGTCATCGGCATGGAGGCCACCGGCTACTTCGTCGGCTGCCCGTGCTGGTACTGCTGCATCAAGCGCGGCCGGTTCACGTTGCTGGACCTGTCGCTCATGGCCGAGGAAGTGAGGCAGAGCCGTGGACTACGGTGAGGATCTGGCGCTGGCCGCCGAGGACGAGTGGGTGGAGCGCCAGACGCTCCCGGAGTGCGGGTACTGCGGGGCGGCGTCGTCCTTCCTGGTCGACGGGGTCTGCGAGCCCTGCCAGGCCCAGCGCGAGTACGACGAGCACATCGACCACCTGATCGACATGGAGAGAGAGGGACACGAGTGACCAAGATCCGTTGGCGCCTGACGAGCAACCAGTTGGCCATCCTCGGCGCTCCGTGGTTCCCGCTCAAGAGCCGACTTCGCCCGAAGCGCCCGGCGACGAAGCTAAAGCGGCCCGCCGCCAAGGACAAGCCTTGACCACTGAGGCCAAGGGGCCCAAGCGCCGGCGCGTGGAGCTCCCCCCGATCCAGCGGTTCCCCCGCGTCGGGAAGATCCGCCTCGGCGAGCAGGTCACGACCAAGTCCGGCTCGTCTCTGCGCCCATCCAAGCTCGACTACTTCCGGGTCGAGGCCGAGGAGTCCGGGGTGACCAGCCCCGAGGCGGCGGCGTCCTTCCACGAGGTCTACGGGGACGAGCCGCGCACCATCCGCTGCGTCCTGCCGGGCCCCACGCC
>DATEDS010000177.1:0-4050 GCA_035281565.1 Gemmatimonadota bacterium | reverse complement strand
TGGATCGTGAACGTGACCGCGACCCCCTCGCCCTCGGGTCGAACCTCCGAGACGACCCGCGCGTCCCGGTAGCCGCGGTGGTAGTAGAAGATGCGAGTCCGCAGCTCGTCGCGTTTGAGCTCGATCTGGTCGAGGTAGTGCTTTTCGACGAAAATGCCCGAACTGGTGATCCAGCAGAACGGCTCCAACAGGATGCTCTTGCAGCCCGTGGCTTCGGTGAAGAGGCCTTCCCGCAGATCGTCATCGTCCACATGCTCGACGCCATGGAAAACGAGCTCCTCGACAAGGGGTGAATCTTCTTCCACCGCGGACTGGGCCTGGACCGGGCCGGCGGACAACGCAACCATGCATAGCACCAGAAGGACAAGGGAAGGTGAGGTTAGGCGGCGCATGCGAGCCGCTTCAATCAGCTTTCCGGTATGCTGATCATGCGGTCTGTGCGAGAGTGCCATCCACGTGACAGTTGGGTCTCGGGTGGTCCGAAAGCTCGGCGCCTGGCAGGAGCGCCAGCGCCGGCGCGGCCGGGATCGCCATCGCCAGAGTCTATCCCATTCTACATCGACACTCTCCGGCTCATTGTAAGCTGGCTGATACTTTTGCCAGGGTACGGCTTGAGCGGGCCCGGCCGGACCGGTTGACGCATCATCGTCCTATGCCGTAGGGTACTCCTCGAGGGACCGTCGCGAGAGGCCGGCCCCTCCCTCTTCACCTCCACGGGTCGAACGAGCGAATCCACAGCCTCAGAGCGGGGGGTGGCCGATGAAGTGGTTTTCGGTTCTCGCCTTACTGATTCTTCCGTGGCTTGTCGCGTGCGGGGACGACGACACCGGGCCGATGGATCCGGAACCCCCCGATCCCGCGGTCGTCGACTTCTGGCTGACGCTCCTGCACAACAACGACGGGGAATCGCAGCTCATCGACGCGGGAACCGGACGGGAGGACTTCGGCGGCCTGGCCCGTTTCGCGACCCTCGTCGAGCAGCTTCGTGACGCGGGAGACGAGGCGCCGGCGAACCGCGGCCGGTTGGCCGCCTCCCAGGACGACGTCCCCGCGGTTTCGATCCTCGTCTCGTCCGGGGACAACTTCCTGGCGGGTCCCGAGTTCAATCTGAGCCTCCAGATGGGGATCCCGTTCTTCGACGCGGTGGGGCTCGACCTGATCGGATACGACGCGCTGGCGATCGGCAACCACGAGTTCGATTTCGGTCCGGACGTCCTGGCCGATTTCATCGAGTCGTTCAGCTTCACCGATCCTCCTTTCCTGAGCGCCAACCTGGACGTTTCGCAGGAGCCCCGCCTCCAGGCGCTGGTCGGCTCCGGGCGAATCGCGGAGAGCACGGTCATCGTGAAGGACGGGGAGTCGGTCGGCATCATCGGGGCGACAACGCCCGATCTCCCCTTCATCTCGAGCCCGCGGGACGTCGTCGTCCAGGCCGCCGTGGCGGCCGAGATCCAGGCCGAGGTGACGAGGCTCGAGGGGATGGGGATCGATCGGATCATCCTGATCAGCCACCTCCAGAGCCTGGACGAAGACCTGGCGCTGATCCCTCAGCTCGACGGGATCGACATCGTGGTGGCCGGAGGCGGCGACGAGCTCCTGGCCAACCCGGACGACACCCTGATCCCGGGCGACGCTCCGAGCGACCTGTTTCCGGGGTACCCGATCACGGCGACCGACATGGACGGCACCGACGTTCCGGTCGTGACGACCTCGGGGAGCTATCAGTATGTCGGCCGTCTGGTGGTCGGCTTCAATGCGCTGGGCGAGGTGATCGAGATCCACGACCTGAGCGGACCGGTCCGGGTGGCCGGAGGCGCGAACCCGGACGCAGTGGCTCCGGACCCCGCGGTTCAGTCGCAGGTCGTCGACCCCGTGGTGGACGGCCTGGCGGACCTGGCCGCCACCGTGCTCGGGGTCTCTGAAGTGGCCCTCGACGGGCGGCGCACCGAGGTCCGCTCCCGGGAGACCAACGAGGGGAACCTGATCGCCGACGCGCTCAAGTGGCAGGCCGAGCAGCTCGCCGGCGACTTCGGCGTGCCGCTGCCCGACGTGGCGCTCCAGAACGGTGGGGGGATCCGGAACGACGTCCTCGTGCCGGCGGGCAACATCACCGAGCTCGAGGCCTTCAACATGGTTCCCTTCGCCAACTTCGTGAGCGTCGTCGAGAACGTCTCGAGAGCGCAGTTCAAGGATCTTCTCGAGAATGCGGTGAGCGACCTTCCGGGAGGCGGCCGCTTCGCCCAGGTTTCCGGCTTCCGCTTCACCTACGACCCGGACGCCGGCGACGGGGCGCGGGTGATCGACGTCACTCTCGACGACGGGACCGAGATCGTCGTTGACGGGGTGGTCCAGGCGGGGGCCGACCTTGTGGTCGCGACGATCGACTTCCTGGCACGGGGCGGCGACGAGTACCCGTTCGGGGACGCTCCTTTCACGACGCTGGGCGTCACCTACCAGCAGGCCCTCTTCAACTACATCACGGACGGGCTGGCAGGCGTGATCACGGCCGCGGACTACCCGGAAGGGGGCGAGGGACGGATCACGGCGCTCTGACTCGGAGGATCCGGTCGGGATGACCTGACGGCGATCGGTACCGCCTTTCCCGGCGAACGCCGGGTCGAGGTGCCGATCGCCAGGCCGGGGCCGATGGAGGCGGAGAGCGGGCGATAGCCTGCCCCGCGAAGGTCGGATCACCGGCTTCGCCACAATCCGACCGTCCCGATCGTTCCCCTCGAGTCGCCCCATCCTTCGTCGAAGGGAGAGCCGATCGTGCGCGACGGCCAGCGGGTCGCGATCGTCCTCCTCTCGGCGATCGGCGATGTCGTTCATGCCTTCCCGCTTCTCGCCTCGCTCAAGGCCCGGTATCCGGGCGGCCGCTTCGAGTGGATCGCCCATCCGGTGCCCGGCGAGGTCGCGCGGCGACATCCGGCCGTCGACCGGATGTGGCTACTTCAACGCTGTTCAAAGAGAAAGGCGTTCTGGAGGCTGAGGCGGGAGCTGGCTCGGGAGCGATTCGATCTCGTGCTCGACCTCCAGACGTACGTGAAGGCGAGCCTCGTCACCCTCCTGATCGACAGCCCGCGCAAGATCGGCTTCGACCGGAGGCGAGCGCGGGAGCTCAACTGGATCGTGACCGGCGAGAAGGTGCCCGCCGGCCCGCTCCAGCAGATCGGCGAGGAGTATCTGGAGTTCGCCGACCACCTGGACGCGCCTCGAAGATACGAGTGGCCTTTCCGGTTCACCGACGCGGAGCGCACGGCCCGCCGGCTCTTCCGGGAGCGGCTGGAGGCCCCGATGGCGGCCTTCGTCATCGGCACCTCCCGGCGTGAGAAGGAGTGGGACCCGGGGCGCTGGGCATCGCTTGCCGACGCCCTCCATCACGGATGGGGATACACGGTCGGCCTCGTGGGCGGCCGGTCGGCGAACGAGGACGATCTGGCGCGGAGGATCTTGGCAGGCGCGGCCTCGCCGGTAGTCGACCTCAGGGCCGACGACATCGGCAGGGTGGCCTGGCTGCTCGACTCCGCTGCCCTCGTGGTAGGCTGCGATACAGGTCCCCTGCATCTCGCCACGGCCCTGGGCGCCCCATCGATCGGCCTCTTCGGCGCGACCGATCCGGTCCGCTGTGTTCCCCCTCATGTCGGTTTCGACCTCGTCATCGACGCCTTTCACGATTCCGGGGAGTCCCGGTACCCCGCGCAGCGGCGGCGCCGGCCCGGTCGCATGGACCGGATCCGGGTCCCGGACGTGCTCGCCAAGGTCGAGCTCGCCCGGATACGCCACTCGCGGGCGCGCGGCGAGGACGAGACCATCCAGGCCACACAACCGACCGGACACGCGTTCCCGAACTGAGACAGCAGGGGAGACGACAGGCCGCTCCGCAGGACGGCGGTCGTCCGCCACAAAGCCGCGCGCTCTCGCGTTCCCTCTTCGAGGAGTGGACCATGCGAAAGGAGCACATCATGACCCGTGCAGGTTTCGTCGCTCTCGGTGTTATCGCGCTCGTGGTGCTGCCGGCCTGTCAAGCAGACCCGCCGAGCGCTCTCGAGG
>DATEDS010000176.1:0-11383 GCA_035281565.1 Gemmatimonadota bacterium | reverse complement strand
TGCTGTGTCCAGGGATGGCGGGCGATCGACCCGCGGTTGCCGGGTTTGGAATTCGGGAGAAGGTAGGCCGGCGCACGGCGACGCTCAAGCCGTCGTGATCATCGTCGTTCGCGTCGGCGGGTCTCCGCGGCGCGCCACTTCTCCTCCTCGTCGGGGGTCTCCCGGATCAGCCCCGGCACCGGGACCGGCTTGAAGTTCTCGTCGATCGCCACGAAGGTCAGGAGGCACGAGTTCGTGTGGCGGACCTCGCCGCTCAGGAGGTCCTCCGCCTCGACCTTGACGCCGATCAGCATCGAGGTCCGGCCGACCCAGTGGACCGAGGCGTTGAGCCTGACCAGGTCCCCGACGTGGATCGGCGACTTGAAATCGACCCGGTCGATGGATGCCGTGATCGCGTGCCGCCCGGCGTGGCGGGCGGCGCAGACGTAGGCGGTCTCGTCCACCTGCCGCATGATCCAGCCGCCGTGGACGGAGCCGAAGATGTTGCGGGTCTCGGGCGCCGCCAGCAGGCTGATCGTGACGCGGCTGGCGGAGACGGGCTTGGGGGGTGGGGCCGGTCCGGCTTTCCGGTCGTCGGTCATCGGGCCGGCAATCTACGCGTCGCCGACCCGTCGTCGTATCTGGAGCGGGCCCCGAAGAAAAAGGGCGGCGCCGGGGCGCCGCCCTTTCATGCAGGCCTGGCGCTTTTCGGGCGCCGGCCTCCCGGGCGAGGTCGGGCTACGGCTGGTACTCGCCCGTGGTCTGACCGGTGGCCGGCTCGTCGTACTCGCCCGCCCCGGGGGCGCTCATCCCGGTAATGTCGGCCTCGGCGGGGATGTCGCCGCAGGCGACCGGCGTGCCGTCCGCAACGTGGACCTGGATGAAAAGGCTCCCGGCCGACGGATCGAGCATCGACTCGCCGACCGTCGTGGTGACGCGGGCGGTTTCGCCATCGGCCACGATGTCCTCGAGCGGAGCGACCACGCCCCCATCGTTGTCGCAGGTCCCGCGGTGGAGGTGGGACGCGTACGTCTGGCCCGCCGTCAGGCCGTTCAGGTCCAGCGCGATCTCGACGCCGTCGGCGGCGGGGAGAACCGTCGCCGTGCCGGTGATGCCGCTCTCGGCCTTGGCCTCGAGCCCCACCTCGGCCGGCAAGGCTTCCTCCTCGCCCAGATCCGGCACGTCCGGCATGCCGGTCTCGTCGGTGATAGGCTCCTCGAGCTCGCCTTCGTCCGTACCCTGCTGACAGGCCCCCAGCACGAATGCGCCGAGGAGGGCCAACACGGCGAAGATCCGGGTCGATCTAGTCATCTGTCCTCCTTGCGGAGAAGTCCATCTCGTTTCGCGCCCCGAGGCGGCGGCGCGACGTCTGTAGTCACCCTGGGATCCTACCCTTCCTCGCGTCCCGGCACCGTCAGAATTACGACACGGCCCTCACCAGCCGGGCGCGAGCTGGAACCCCCAGCGCCACCCCTCGGCCGGGCGCTGGAAGGGATACGCGTAGTACACCTCGGCCACGACCGCGCCGAAGAGGTTGAACCGCAGCGATCCGCCCGCACTGAAGACCGGGATCCGCGCGGTCGACTCGCGCGCGAGGTCGAACTCCGGGGACTCGTCCCGGCTCCAGGCGACCGCGCCGTCGACGAAGCCGGCCAGCTCGGTCGGCAGGAAGGCGGCTCCGAGGAGCCCGTACTCCTCGGTCCCGAACAGGGGCACCCGCAGCTCGGCGTTGGCGACCGCGATCCGGCTTCCCACCAGACGGTCGAACTCGGGGCAGGCGGTCGGATCGTCCGGGACCTCGGTGCACTCGGCGGGCTCGAACGATCCCGACTCGTAGCCCCGGATCAGGGTCGGGAAGCCCACAAAGAGAGGCGTCAGCCGGCCGCTCTCGGCGTCGCCGCCGTAACGCCCGAGGTGGAAGCCGCGCACGGCGAAGGTGACCGGCCGGGCGAAGAAGTAGCGCCGCCAGTCGAGGAGCAGGTCGGCGAAGTTGAGCGTCCCCCCGTTCCCGCCCACCTCGAACCGCGACCGCCCGCCCCGGACCGGCGAGGTGAACCCGAAGAACGAGTAGTCCTCGACGTAGGCGAGGCTGCCGGTCCCCAGGTTCAGGCCGTCGGGCGCGGGCAGGTCCTCCTCGACCTCGGCGACCAGGTCGTTGCCGACGAAGATCGAGCGGATCGATTCGACGCCGAAGCCGATGTTCGTGAACCCCGCCTCGCCCTCGATCCGGCGCGTCGTCGAGAACGGGTACTGGGCGAAGATCGCGGCCCGGTTGTAGTAGGTCCGCTCGAGCAGGAGCACGACCTCGCGGGCCGGGACACCCTGGAACTCGGTCGAACGGATCCCCGTCAGCACGCTGCGGTAGGTCTGCCGCCCCCCCAGCCAACCCCAGTTGAGCCGGTTTTCGAGGTTCACGTAGGTCAGGACGCCGCCCAGGTCCTCGGGGCCCCCGTTGGCCTGGACGCCGAGCGCCACCTGGCGGTTGCCGAGGAGGTCGCCGAAGAAGAAGCCGATCGACCCGCCGACCGACGTCCCGAACCGGTCCACCGCCACGCCCGCGGTCGGTGGCGCCACGTAGTCGAGCGACAGGTCCGACTCGTAGGCCCGCTCCCGGAACCCGCCCCGGATCAGGCCGCGCGCGGGATCCGACAGGTACTCGGCGACGATCACCGGCGGGGTCGAGGTCGCCGGCGGCAGGACCGCGGCCACCGGTGAAGAGGGGGTCTCGCCGACCGGGGCGCCGCGTGCCTGGTCCGCCGGCAGGGTCGCCCCGCGATACCCGCCGTCCTGGAAGACGCTGAAGGCCAGCCGTCCGGAATCGCGCGCCACGCTCAGGGCGGGCGCCAGGGCGGTGATCCCGCTGACCCCGGTCGTCACCCGGGTCACCCGGGTGACGGCACCGGTCCCCAGGTCGCGCCGGTAGATGTCGCTGAAGCCGTCCGCGTCCGAGACGAAGTAGAGGCTCCGGCCGTCCGGCGCGTACTGGGGGCTCACGTGCTTGGCTTCGCCGAGCGGGCGCTCGACACGAATCCCGCCGGTCGCCACGTCGTAGAAGCCGAGACCCATCCGCGGGAGGCGGAGCTGGTCGAGATCCGAGCCCGGTCCCCGGTCGGTGACGAAGGCGATCGTCGTGCCGTCGGGGGACCAGGCCGGCGCGAGCTCGGCCAGCGGCCCCTCCGTGAGACGCCCGACCGCCCCGGTGGCGAGGTCCAGCGTGTAGAGGTCGACGATCCCACCGCTCGTCCCGGAAAGGGCGAGCGACGAGCCGTCGGGGGACCACGCCAGGTCGAAGACGGCGTCCACCCCCTCGAGGGCCAGCGTTCGGACGATCTCGCGGCGCTCGGGGTCGGCGATCGCGATCCCGTTGTCGCCCCCGGCGAAGGTCACGAACGCGAACTGACGTCCGTCGGGCGACCATGCGCCGGACGAGTTCAGGAACGCGATCGCGTCGAAGTGCGGGTTGCGGTCGGTCGAGGCGAGCCGGCCCAGGACCTCGCCGCTCGATACGTCGCCGACGTACAGGTCGATCGTGAACAGGTCCCGCTGCGAGAGGAAGACGACCCGCCGCCCGTCGGGGCTGATCGAGGGCGCCAGCACCCAGTCGTCGCCGCTCACTTCGGCGATCAGCGGCTGGCCGACCCGGTCCGGGGGGGTACGGCCGCCGAGGAGCGACGCCCAGTGGTCGCGGGTCGCCCGGATCCAGTCCTGGGAGAGCGAATCCGTGCTCGTGCGGAGCACCTGCTCGACCGCGACCTCGATCCCGCTCTGGCCGGCCGCCTGGAACAGCTCGGGAACCGCGTCGTCCCCGTACGTGCCGGCCACGTAGGCCCAGAAGGCGTGGCCGTAGCGGTACGGGAAGAAGCTCGGGTCGCGCGACAGGTCGTCGAGGGTCGGCATGTCCCCGCGCTGGACGGCGTCCCGCATCCACATCGCCGTGTGCGCGTCGACCCGGCCCAACGACAGGTATTCCGCCATCCCCTCGATGAACCACAGCGGCAGCCGCAGGAACCCGGTCGGTCCGCCGCCCGAATCGCTCTGCGCGATGTCGAACTGGAACGCGTGGACGAGCTCGTGGCCGAGCACGTGATCGGTCTCGCCGTAGCCCTCTGCGAACGGAAGGACGATCCGGTCCTTGAGGCCCTCCGTGAAGCCGCCGGTCGACTGGGACACGAAGCCGGGAGTGGCGTTCGTCTGCTGGAAGTCGGGCTTGTCGGCGTAGAGGAGGATCGGCTTCCGCTCCCGGAACCGGTGGCCGAACAGACCCTCGTACCGGTCGTACCACCGCTCGGCCATCCGGCCCGCGTCCTGGAGCGCCGCGTCGGACATGGTCCGGTAGCCATGGAGGTCGAAGTGTTCGGTCTCGAGGACCCGCCAGTCGAAACGCTCGTACTGGACCTTGTTGCGACCGAAGTACTGCGGGCGCGCTTCGGCCGCGAAAAGGGCGCTCGCGGCGAGCGCGAGGAGAATCGCACGGAGGGACGGCATCTCTCGGATCATAGCACCTCGTGGAGGGGCTGGCCGTAGCGCGGAAGACGGAAGCTCGTAACGCGCGGCGCGCGGGTTAGCTTCCCCGCCGTGCCGACCGGTGATGAGACTCTTCCGATGGGCGATAGGTTCCCCGCACGGCTGCTCGAGCTGGAGACCCGGATCACCGTGTGCCGCCGCTGTCCGCGGCTGGTCGAGTGGCGGGAGCGGGTCGCCCGCGAACGGCGGCGTGCGTTCAGGGACCAGCGCTACTGGGGACGGCCGGTCCCCGGGTGGGGCGATCCCGACGGCCGGCTGCTGGTCCTGGGGCTCGCCCCGGCCGCCCACGGGGCCAACCGGACGGGTCGGATGTTCACCGGCGACGAGTCGGGGAACTGGCTCGTCCGGGCGCTCCACCGGGCCGGCTTCGCCAACCGGCCCGAGAGCGTCGCGAAGGGGGACGGGCTCTACCTGATCGACTGCTTCATGACCGCCGCGCTCCGCTGCCCGCCGCCGGCCAACCGCCCGCGCCCCGACGAGCGGCGGAACTGCCGGCCGTGGCTCGAGGCCGAGCTCGACCTCCTGCCCCGGATCCGGGTCGTGGTGACGCTGGGCCGCTACGCGTGGGATCACGCCCTCCGGATCCTCCGCGACCGCGGGCACGCCGTCCCCGTTCCCGGGCCGCGCTTCGGTCACGGGGTCGAGGTCCATCCGGGCCCGGACGCGCCCGTCCTCCTGGCCTCGTACCACCCGTCCCAGCAGAACACCTTCACGGGCGTCCTGACCCGGTCCATGCTGGACGCGGTGTTCGAGCGTGCGCGGGAGCTGGTCGAGAGCGGATGAGGGGGGGCGGCGGCTCTGCCCGTCAGCCGCTGCGGGCCGTCTCTTCCCGGGAAAGCCCGTACTTCTCGATCTTCTTGTAGAGGTGGGATCGCTGCATGTCGAGCTGGCGGGCCGTCTCGGAGACGTTCCAGTCGTTCTCCAGCAGCTTCCGCTCGAGGAACGCCTTCTCGGCCGCGTCACGGTAGTCGCTGAAGGAGAGGTTGCGGTCGAGGAGGGCCGACGTGGCGGCCTCGCGCGTCCGGCCGACCGGGGGGCCCGTCAGCCCCTCCACGTCCTCCGCGCGCACGCTCCCTCCGGGGGCCAGGATGACCAGCCGCTCGACGGTGTTCCTCAGCTCGCGCACGTTGCCCGGCCAGGGCCGCGACTGGAGCATGGCGATCGCCTCGTCGTCGAACGCCTTCGGCGGCAGCCCGTTCTCGGCGCAGTACAGCTCGGCGAAGTGGCGGACGAGGACGGGGATGTCCTCGCGCCGCTCGTCCAGCGACGGGACGTGCAGCGGAACCACGTTGAGGCGGTAGTAGAGATCCTCGCGGAAGCTCCCGGCCGCGATCTCCTTCTCGATGTCCTTGTTGGTGGCCGCCAGGACCCGCACGTCGACGCCGATCTTCTGGTCGCCCCCGACACGCTGGATGACCCCCTCCTGGAGCGCGCGCAGGACCTTGGCCTGGGCGGCCAGGCTCATGTCCCCGACCTCGTCCAGGAACAGGGTCCCCCCGTCGGCGAGCTCGAACTTCCCCTTGCGGCGTGCGTGGGCGCCCGTGAACGCCCCCTTCTCGTGACCGAAGAGCTCCGACTCGATGAGCTCGTGGGGGATCGCCGCGCAGTTCACCTCCACGAACGGTCCCCGGGCGCGGTCCGAGAGGGCGTGGATCTCGCGCGCCACGAGCTCCTTGCCGGTCCCGTTCTCGCCGGTGATGAGGACGTACGCCCGGGTCGGGGCGACGCGGGCGACCTTCTCCATGACCTCGGCCAGGAGGTGGCTCTGGCCGACGATCGGTCCACGCGGACCGCCGAGCGCGCCCCGCAGCGCCTCGTTCTCGCGCGCCAGGTCGCGCTCGGCGAGCGCGTTGGAGATCCGCCGCAGGACGACCTCGCGGTCGGGCGGCTTCTCCAGGAAGTCGAACGCGCCGCGCTTGAGCGCTTCGACCGCCGCCTCCACCGACCCGTGGCCGCTGATCACGACCACGATCGCGTCCGGGTCCTCAGACCTGAGCTTCTCGAGGACCTCGAGCCCGTCCATGGGCGCCATCTTGATGTCCAGAAGGACGAGGTCCGCGGGGCGCTCCCGGTAGAGCTCGAGCGCCCGGGGCCCGCTCTCCGCGGTCCGGACCTGGTAACCCTCGTACTCGAGCATCTGCCGCAGGGCCTGGCGGATCCCGGGCTCGTCGTCGACGACGAGCAGGTCGGCGGGCGCGGCTCGGCGGGCGCTCATGGGAGCGGCTCGGGGGCCTGGACGATCACACCTCTAAGATCGCCGTCATCGGGCGAGCGTCCAGCGAGGCGCCGGCTGCGGCTCAGTCCCGGGTCAGCATCTCGCGCAGGGGATCGATGGGGATGGCCTCGGACGTCCCCCGCCATCCGGTGACGGTCGTCGCGGCGAGGAGGCTGTTGAGGATGGCTTCCTCGGTCGCTTCGACGACCGCCAGGAAGAGCGGGTCCAGGGCCTCCCCGCGAAGGACCCTGCGCTCGGCCAGCGGCCCGTCCGCCGCGTGCGGGACCCGCACCTCCGGGTGGTTGGAGAACGCGATCACGTAGTCCCCCGAGCCGTGGGCGGAGAAGCCGCCCACCCGTCCGATCCCGTAGGGGGCCCGGCGGGCGATCCGCTCCAGTCCATCGGCGTCGACAGGGGCGTCGGTCGCCACGACGACCATGATCGACCCGCCCCCGGCATCCGGCTGATCGGCCGCGCGCCAGGCGGGGCTTCCGGCCTTGGAATCGGACGCCGCCCCACCGGCGAACGGAATCCACGTCTCGAGGAATCCCGCCTTCCCCATCCGCCGTCCCACCGGAACCCCGGCGATCTCGAGCGCTCCCCCGAAGTTCGACTGGACGAGGACCCCGAGCGTCCACGCCGTGTCGCCGATCCGGACCCGCCGGCTGGCGGTGCCGATCCCGCCCTTGAACCCGAGCGCGGTGGTTCCGGTGCCGGCGCCGACCGATCCTTCGCGGACCGGCCCGCCGCGGGCGGAGTCGAGCGCCGCCCGGACCTCCTCCACGCCGATCCGCGGGACGCCGATCGCGTTCAGGAACCCGTCGTTGGTCTCGCCGACGACGGCGTTCACCGAGCGCACGTCGTCGCCCGTTCGCGCGCGGGTCCAGCGCGCGAGCCCGTCGACCACCCGCCCCACGGCGAGCGTGTTGGTGAGGGCGATCGGCGTCTCGATCGTGCCGAGCTCCCGGACCTGGGTCACCCCGGCCAGCTTGCCGAACCCGTTGGCGACGTGGATCGCCCCGGGCACCTTGTCCAGGAAGACGTTCCCTTCGTGCGGGACGACGACGGTGACGCCGCTCCGGATCGAGTCGCCTTCGACGACGGTGACGTGCCCGACCCGGACCCCGGGGACGTCGGTGATGGCGTCGAGCGGGCCGGGGGGCAGGGCGCCGACCACGATCCCGAGGTCCCGGGCCCGCGGGCGCGCCTCCTGACCGGCCGCCGCCGCCGGCAGGAGGACACCCAGCGCCAGGACCGCGAGACGCGCTCTCGCCCTCACCGCGCCCCCGGGCGCCGAAGGCCGAGGGTCAGGCCGTACAGGGCGATCGATCCGGCGACCGCGACCGACAGCGACTCGACCGGACCGGCCATCGGCAGCCCGACCCTGTGGGACGCCGCTTCGGCCAGGTCCGGCGTCGCCCCGACCGCCTCGCTCCCGACGGCCAGGGCGAGGGGGCCCTCCGGCAGCCGGGCCGAGAACAGGTCCGGGGCCCCGGCTTCGAGGAGCACGATCGGACGTTCCCGGGAGGCGCACCATTCGGCCGCCTCCCGCGCCGGGACGTGGGCCGCGATCGAGAGCGAAGGGGTGAGACCGGCCGCTCCGCGTAGCGCCTTCGGGTTGTAGGCGTCGACCGTGCCACGGCAGAGGATCGCCGAGCGGCCGCCGACCGCGGCCAAGGTTCGGAGCAGGGTCCCGAGGTTGCCGGGGTTCTGGACGCCGTCGACGAGGAGGAGGACCCGGCCCGGGTCCTCGGGAAGCGCGGCCAGCGTGAGGTCGGGGACCACGCCCACCGCGAGCAGGCCCTGCGGGGTCCGGGTATCGACCGCCCGCTCGAGCTCGGCCGCCGGGGCGACGAACGGCTCGGTTCCCTCGGGGAGGCGTCGCCCGGCGATCCAGTCGCGGACCACCGGCTCGGCGTCCGGCGCCGCGACCACGAGCCTCAGCCGCTCGCCCCGCTCGAGCGCGTCCTCGATCGCGCGCCGGCCTTCGAGAAGGTAGAGTCCCTCGCGCTCCCGGCCGGCCCTCGTCCCGAGCCGGGCGAGAAGCCTCAGCCGGGCGCGTGGCAGCGATGGCAACCTCTCCTGAACAGGAACCTTTCCCATCCCCGCACGATATTAGCGCCGTGTCGGGCTCATCACACGCCGACAGGAGAGACCGTCATGAGCATTCGTATCCCCGCCGTCTCCACACGAACACGGGTCGCCGCCGGAGCGCTCGTTCTGGGCGTGCTGACCGCGTTCGCCTGCGCCTCGTCGGGCGTCAACCGGGGAGATTTCAACCTGATCTCCTATCAGGAGGAGTGGTCGCTCGGCCAGAAGCTCGAGGGCGACATCGCCCGACAGCTACCGCTGGTGAACGACCGGACCTCGCTGGCGTACGTGAACCGGCTCGGGCAGCGCCTGGTGGCCCAGACCGAGCTCGCGCAGGCGCCATGGGAGTTCCACATCGTGGCCGGTCCGGAGATCAACGCGTTCAACATCCCGGGCGGACACGTTTACGTGTACACCGGTTTGATCCAGGCGACCGACAACGTTTCCGAGCTGGCCGGCGTCATGGCCCACGAGATCTCGCACGGGGTGGCGCGGCACGGCACGGAGCAGCTCTCGAAGGCGTACGGCTTCCAGGTGGTGGCCGGCCTGGCCCTGGGGGGGAACCCGCCCATCTACCAGCAGCTTCTGGCTCAGGTGGTCGGCGCGGGTACCTTCGCTGCCTTCGGACGCGACGCCGAGCGCGAAGCCGACCGGCTGGGGGTCTTCACCATGCACGCGGCCGGATACGACCCGCACGGGATGGTGACCATGTTCCAGGAGCTCCTGAGCCGCCGCCAGAGCCAGCCGGGAGCGGTCTCGCAGTTCTTCTCCTCGCATCCGCTGACCGAGGACCGGATCACGGACGTGCGGGCGATGATCGCCCAGCTCCCGCCGCGATCCAACCTGATCACGCGTGACGCCGAGCTGCCGCGGATCCAGCAGCGTCTCTCGGGCTACAGCCGATAACCTCTCCCCGCTAGCCGCCAGGTTCCGGCGATGACCAGCCAGCGGCCGCCGGTCGGGCTCACGATCGCCGGGAGCGACTCCTCCGGCGGCGCGGGGATCCAGGCCGATCTCAAGACCTTCCACGCGCTCGGCGTCTACGGGACGAGCGCGATCACCGCGCTCACCGCCCAGAACACCGAGGGCGTCACCGGGATCTTTCCCGTCGAGCCCTCCTTCGTCGCCGAGCAGATCGACACGACCGTCCGCGACATCCCCCCCGACGCGGTCAAGACCGGCATGCTCGCCAGCCGCGCGATCGTCGCGGCGGTGGCCGAGGCCGCCGATCGGCACGCCTTCCCGGCCCTGATCGTGGATCCGGTGATGGTGGCCACGACCGGGGCCCTCCTGCTCGAGGAGGACGCGGTCGAGGCGATCCGGGGCTGGCTCCTGCCGCGGGCGACCCTGGTGACCCCCAACGCCCCCGAGGCGGCCACTCTCGTGGGGTGGACCATCCACGAGTCGGCGCAGCTGCCGACCGTGGCCCGCGTCCTGGTCGAGGAGCTCGACGCGCGCGCCGTCCTCGTGAAGGGCGGGGATCTTCCGGGCGACGAGCTGCTCGACGTCTTCTACGACGGGGAGAGGATCGAGCTCTTCCGCTCGGCCCGGATCGAGACCACGAGCACCCACGGCTCGGGGTGCGCGCTCTCCTCGGCGATCGCCGCCCACGTCGCGCGCGGCAGCGAGATCCTGGAAGCCGTCCGCGCGGCTCGGCAATGGGTGCGGCGCGGGATCCGGGATGCCCCGCCCCTCGGCCGGGGTCACGGGCCGATCGACCTCTTCGGCGACGCCTGACCCGCGGGCTCCGGGCCCGGCTCCCGCCGGCGCATCGAGCGCCGCAGCCGCCATGCCGTACGCACGAAGCCGGCCAGGTGGTCGCGGTTCCGGATGTGACTCGGGCCGCCGGCGTAGATCGTCCGGATCGGAACCCAGTCGATGCGCCATCCCCGCCGCAGGCACTCGGCGATCATCTCGACCTCGAACTCGAACCCACTCTCCGCGCTCGACGTCATCGCTTCCATGACCCGGCGCCCGACCAGCCGGTAGCCGGACTGGTTGTCGCGGACCCGGACACCGAGCGCCAGCCTGAGGACGAGGGAGCCGAGCGTGTTGGCGAGCCGCCTGAGGGGCGGCATCGCCCCGAAGTCGCGGCAACCGATCACGAGCTCGGGTCGCCCCGTCTCGAAGGCGGCCACCAGTTTCGGGATCTCGGCCGGGTCGTGCTGGCCGTCCGCATCCAGCGTGACGGCCGCATCGACCCCTTCGGCGAGGGCGAGGCGGAAGCCGGTCCGGAGGGCCGCTCCCTTGCCCTGGTTGGGGCTCCGGCGCAGGACCTTCGCACCGGCCGCCTCGGCCACCCGGGCCGTGGCGTCGGCCGAGCCGTCGTCGACCACGATGACCGGGAGGTGGCGGAGCGCCCCGTGCACGACCGCCCCGATCCGTGGCTCCTCGTCGTGGGCGGGGATCAGGGCGAGGAGGTTCAGAGCCGGTGGATCGTGGCGCGCGGACGGGTGATCACGGTGCCGCGTGTCTCGCCGCCCCGGGCCGTCCCGGGGGCCGGCGCCGCCTCGACGGGTCCGGACCCTGGCTCCGCCTCGTAGCCGCGCTCGGGACCGGCTCCGTTTCCGTGGG
>DATEDS010000175.1:0-9177 GCA_035281565.1 Gemmatimonadota bacterium | reverse complement strand
TCCCGAGAACGCCTTGAAGTCCTCGACCAGGGCCGACAGCCGGTCGGATTCGCGGACGATCAGATCCATGAGCCGCCGCGTCTGGGCGTTGGAGGAGGGTCCATCCGTCTCGATCAGCTCGACGGCCGACCGGATCGCGGCCAGCGGGTTCTGGATCTCGTGGGCGAGCCCGGCGGCGAGCTCGTTCATCGCCTGGAGACGGTCCGTCTGCCGGGCCAGTTCCTCGAGACGCTTCCGTTGCTCGAGGTCGCTCAGGATGGCGGCCGCGCCGCGCTTCTTCCCCCGCGGATCGTACAGCACGGTGGTCGACACGCTGTACGTTCGCGGCCGCCCCTCGGCGTCGGCTACCGAGATCTCCGCGAACTCCTCCTCCTGCTCCTTCCGGAGGGTCTGGAGGAGGAGATTGTAGAGGGTGCCCAGCGCGCGTTGGTCACCGTGCGCCGTCTCCGACGGCAGGCCGGCGATCCCGAGCTGGGTGCGTGCGGTCACGTTCACGAAGTCGATGTTCTCATCGGCGTCGATGGAGAGGATCCCGCTCTCCAGCGTGTTCAGGATGTCCTGGGCGTCGATCCTCGAGGCGACGAGCTCCTGCTCCAGCTCCGTCAGCCGGTCACGCTGCGCCCGCAGCCGGCGCCCGACGACCCCGCTCACGACCCCGACCAGGAGGAAGACCAGCGAGGTGAGCGAGAGGCTCCAGAGGATCGTGGTCGGGCGGCCGGCCAGGTTCGGGAGCTCGATCACGTCGGCCGACGCGGCCAGGGCCGGCGCCATCTGCATGTAGGCGATCGAGAGATATACCGCCACGCACGCCACCGCGGTCACGATGGCCCCGCGGAAGCCCAGCATGAGCCCGGCCACCGCGGTCAGGATCACGTACACGAGGACAAACTCGCTCCCCAGCCCGCCCGTGAGGAGGACGGCCACGGTCGCGAGCAGGAGATCGTGGAGGATCTGGGCGGCCATGAACCGGCTGCCGATCGGCCGGTGCCGGCTGTAGAGCACCGACACGATCGTCCACGCCGTCGGGATCCCGACGACCAGGACGGCGAGGGGGAGCCACGAGAAGCCCTCGGCCTGGGTCCTGACCACCGTGGCCGCGACCGCCAGCGCGTTGGCGATCGCCAGCCGGGCGGCGTAGACGCCGGCGAGGACCGTACGCTCGTCGAGCGGCCTGATGTTGGTCTTGAAGGGACGGGCCATGCGCCCTAAACATGGCCCACGGACGAAGCGGGCGACAGTCCCCGGGCCCCGACGGCGCGCGAGGCCGCCCGGGGCGATCTCAGCGCCCGATCGCCTCCAGGCCTTGCGGCGTCCACTGCGGGGGGTCGGCGTCGCCCGCGATCCGCGCCGCCGCGTAGAAGAGGAGCCGGGCGACGCGGGCGGCCTTCCCGGGGTCGATCTTCTCGACCTCGTCGGACGGCCGGTGATAGTCCTCGTGGGTGCCGGCGAAAAAGAAGACGGCCGGAATCCCCTGCCGGGCGAAGCTGTAGTGGTCGCTGCGGAAGAAGAACCTCTCCTCCGGCCATGGGTCGGCCAGGACCGAGAGCCCCAGCTCGGGGCGGTCCGTGGCGATCGACCGGACGAGCGGCCCGAGCGAGCTGTACTCCTCCCCGATCAGGACGATGGTCCCGGGGGCGTTGCGGGAGATCATGTCGACGTTCAGGTCGGCGACCAGCCGGTCGAGCGGGAAGGGCGGATGCTCCGTGAACCAGCGCGATCCGAGGAGCCCTCGCTCCTCTCCGCTGACCGCGAGGAACAGGAGCGATCGCGCCGGCGCGTCGGGAAGGGACGCGAACGCTTCGGCCACCTCGACGAGCGCGGCCGTGCCGGAAGCGTCGTCGTCCGCTCCGTTGTAGATCGAGTCTCCGGCCGCGTCCGGAGGGCCGGTTCCGACGTGATCCATGTGCGCGCTGAAGACGACGTACGTCTCCCGCAGAGCCGGGTCGGCGCCGCGGAGGATCGCCACGACGTTGGGCGCCGCCGGGGCGCCGCCGTCGGAGCTTCCGGGCAACGGATAGCGCTGCACGAAGGTCCCTCCGTCGCCCCCCGGCTCGAGCCCCAGCCGTTCGAACTCCGCCGCCAGGTACCCGGCCGCCCGTTCCAGCCCGGGGCTGGGCGTGGCCCGGCCGGCGAGCTCGTCGCTCGCGAGGAAGGCGATCCGGTCGAGCATCTCGTCGGCGGTGATCGTGGCGGCCGCCGCCTGGAGGGCGTCGGCGGGCCCGGTGACGTCGCCCGGTTGCGGGCGGTCCCCCGCCACCGCGCACGCGGCCACGACGAAGAAGAGGATGAGGCCGGGACTCGGCCTCGAGTCGGAAGGGCCCATCGGAGACTCCGCTTTCCGAGCGCTCGATGACGGAAAGAAGCCGAAGGAAGGTCCGGTTTGCGGGCCGCCCCCGCAAGCGGCGTGAAGCGGAGCTAGGCCCAGCCGGGGAAGCGGAAGGTGGCGCTCACGCTGGTCGGCAGGAGAAGGACCGTCCGCAGGAACGACTCCAGGTCGCCGACGCCGCGGACGTCGCTCTCATACCCCCACTCCGAGAGCCGGTCGAGGACCTCGCGCAGGCGCAGGGAACCCACCTGGACGCTGAACCGCCCGACCCCCATCGCGCGACACCGCTCGAGGATCTCCCGCCCCTGCTCCGGATAGTCCGGGATGAGCCCGGCGACGGGGTCGATGGGACACTGGAGCAGGCTGCCGGGAAGACGGTCCCGGAGACGGTGGAAGCCGTCGGGCCCGATCCGGTCGACCGGGGCGTGGACCCAGAGGTCCCCGGGCGGCAGACCGGCCGCCAGCAGGCAGCGGACCAGGCCGGGCAGGGCCTCCCCGTCCCGGAGATCGACCCGCACGCCACGCCGGTGGCGGGCGAGCGCGGCAAGGACGTCGCGCAGCTCGAGCGGCTCCTCGGGTCCGGTGGGGGAATCCGGCGCGAGGAGGACGGGGCTGCCCGGGGAATCGGCGCCGACCGCGATCTCCGCCCACCGGATGTTCGACTCCAGGAAGGAGGCCAGTTCCTCCCGGGTCCCGACGCCGCGCCACACGAACTGGACGTGGGTCGGCAGGCGCTCCCGGCGCGCCACTGCGGACAGCTCGTACATCCGGCCGCTCACGCTGGCTTCCGGCAGCTCCGAGCGGCGGGTCTTGAAGATCGTGTCCGCGTGCAGGAGCAGGATCTCGCCGCCTGGATCGGTCTCGCGCACGGCGCGCAGGTTCTCCGGCTCGTTGTCGATCATCGCCACGATCCGATATCCCTCCTGTCGGAGCTCCTCGACCGCGGCCGCCTTCGCCTCGGCCGTCCGCCGGTTCCAGCCGTGGGGGTTCATCTTCAGGAGCCCGCTCGAGAACTGGACCTTGTACTCCCGCCCGAGCGAGTTCAGCGAATGGAGCGTCGCGGAGCGGAGCCATTCGGGTCGACCGGTGTTCAGCCCGACGAACGTGTCGGGCTGGATCTGGAACCACCGGATGACCTCCATGACCCCGGCGAACGGGCGGTGGGAGGCCCGGATCGCGTCCGCGCTCCAGCGATGCCGGAGGTACCACCGTAGCACGCTCTGCCTCGTCCCGGAGGGCAGGCGGTGGGCGTCCAGCAGTACCTCCAGGCTGTCTTCGTGGGTCCGGATCGCGCCCAGCTCCAGGTCGCGGAAATGCGCGGTGCCGTGGGCATGGTCGTACGCCTGCAGGACGTAGCGGACCATGTGGCGCATGTCGAGAATCGTGCCGTCGATGTCGAAGAGGACCAGGAGCGGCGCACCTGGATGGAGCTCGACCATCCGGCCGTAATGGTCGGCCAGCGCACGCATCCACCTGGGGTCCCTGGCGGCGGGGCCGCGAGTCAGAACGGCAGGGGCTGAGGGGTCCGATCTCATCGCACGCCATCCTACCCGGCAGATGTCGCCGAAAGATGGCCGACCTGTGACGATTGGATGCGTGTGCGGGGCCGGCTCAGCCCTGGCCGAACCCGGAGTTGGCCTCGGCGGCCGCCTCCTGCAGGAGCGCCGCCCGCTCCGGGCCGAGGTCGATCCGGACGGACGTCCCCCCGTCGATCACCGGCGGCAGGCCGACCGGGCTCCGCCCCGTCAGCCGCTGCCAGATCACGTAGGCCGCGGTGACCGACCCCAGCACGCTGGGGTGAAAGTCGTCACCCGCGTACAGGGGGACGTTCGGGTCGACCGCCCAGACCGCCCGCCAGGCCTCGCCGGCCGGGATGAGGATGCCGTCCACCGCCTCCGCGGCCCCGGCGTAGGAGGCGCGCACGAGGTCGAAGCCGTTGGCCTGGGATCGGGGCGGCCAGACGCTGTGGAGGGCGGGACGCCCCCCCACGGCCCGGATCCGCTCCGCGAACCGGCCTGTCCACTCAACGAGGTTGGCGCGGCTCTCCGGGAGGGTCGAGGGGCCCTGCTGTAGGACGACCACGTCCCACCCTCCCTCGTCGATTGCGCGCAGCGCGTCGCCGCGGTTCCAGTGATCCTCCAGGCTGAAGTCGGGGAAGGCGACCGTCCGGACCTCGATCGCCGGGCCGCCGGCGGTCTCGGCGATCGCCCGGACGATCTCCGGCAGGTTGTTCTGGTAGGTCAGGCTGTTGCCGATGAAGAGAACCCGGAGGTCCGCCACGACCGGGGTCCCCGCGACCTCGCCGCCACCCGAGTGGCAGGCCGGGGAAGGCAGGAGGAGCGCGAACGCGACCAGCGCGCTCGCCCTCCGGCACCCCCGGCTCACGTTCCTTCTCCCGGTCACTCCGAGGCGATATTGGTCAGGTCGCCTCGGGCCTCGAGGCGAGCGCGGATTTCGTCGATGATCCGGCGTTCAAGGAAGCCGGTGGAGCCGAGTTCCTCGGGCAGACACGTGACCTCGGCGTATCCGTCGCCGCAATGCCTGTTCGTCTCGTACTCGATCTCGACGTCGACTCCTGTATCCTCGCCCAGATCCAGAAGCCGGACCTCGACCGTCGTCCAAGGAGTTCCCGTGTTCTGCTGGATGAACTGGGTTCCGCTGCCACACGCGACGTCCCGACCACAAACACCGAAACGCCCTTCCGTAAGGAGCACGTCGTTTGCGGTCCGAACCTTGGATCCGGAAGGAGCGATCTCCTCGAGGACCTGGCGCGTCGCCCCGCGAACTTGCTCCGGCGCGAATCCCTCGAACACCGCGTGATCTATGAACTGGGACTGTGGCGTCGACACACAGGCGGTGAGGACAAGCACCAAGAGACTAAGGACTTTCATCCCACTCCGACTCGTCAAAGCCATCGTTCCCAAGCTATCATGGCATGTGATCGACGGCACCACGACGAAGATCGAGGCGGAGCCAGCAGCGGCCGCGTTGGGCGGCGAAGCTCAAGGCGCGCGACGAGGCTCTGCCGAGGCGTAGGTAATCCTACGCCGCAGGCAGAACGAGGAGCGCAACGCAGAGATTCGCCGCCCAGCGCGGCCGCTACTGCACCGTTTGGATGAGGTCGAAGATCGGCAGATACATCGCCACCACCATCCCCCCCACGACGGCCCCCAGCACCACGATCATGACCGGCTCGATGATCGAGGTCAGGGCGCCCACCGCGGCCTCCACCTCGTCCTCGTAGAAGTCGGCCACCTTGGCCAGCATCGCGTCCAGGCCGCCGGTGTGCTCGCCGACGTGGATCATCTGCGTGACCATGGGCGGGAAGACCCCGCTCCGCCGCAGCGGGTCCGAGATCGTGTCGCCGCCGGCGATCGACACCCGGCTCGCCAGCACCGCGTCCTCGATCACCCGGTTGCCGGCCGTGCGGGCGGTGATCTCGAGACCCTCCAGGATCGCCACCCCGCTTTCGACGAGGGTGCCGAGGGTCCGGCTGAAGCGGGCGATGGCGGCCTTCCGGAGGACGGGCCCGAGGATCGGGACCGACAGGAGCCGGCGGTCGATCGCCAGTCGGCCGTCGGGCGTCCGGTAGTAAGCGCGGAGCAGCCACAGCGCGAGCCCGATCCCGGCCGCCACCGCCCACCACCAGGCGAGCATGAAGTCGGAGGTGGCGATGACGATGCGGGTCGGCAGCGGCAGCGGCACGCCGGCGCCGATGAAGAACTGCGCGAAGGTCGGGATCACGAAGATCAGCAGAACCGCGATCGCCATGATCGCGAAGGCGAAGATGGTGACCGGGTAGACCATCGCGCCCCGGACCTTGCGCTTCAGCCGGGCCGTGTCTTCGAGGTAATCCGCCAGCCGGCCGAGGATCGTGTCCAGCACGCCGCCGATCTCGCCGGCGGCGATCATGCTGACGTAGATGTCCCCGAAGAAGTCGCGCTGCCGCCGCATGGCGTCGGCCAGGGTGGCCCCCGACTGCACCTCGCGCAGCACGGCCCGGATCTTCTCGGCGACCTTGGGCCTGCTCTGCTGGACGCTCAGCGTGTCGAGCGACTGGACCAGCGGCAGACCGGCGCTGATCATGGTGGCGAACTGGCGCGTGAAGACGACCAGATCCTTGGTGCTCGCGCCCCGACGGAACGAGAGCTCGAAGGACCTCGGCTTGGGTCGCACGCTGACGACGGACAGGCGCCGCCGCCGGAGCTGGGCCAGGGCCTCGGCTTCGCTGGCGGCCAGGACCTCCCCGGACTGGCTGCTCCCGTCGGCGCCGCGCGCCTTGTACAGGAACGTCTGCACGGCTCAGCGGCCTTCGGCGGGGGCCGGCCCGAGCTCGATCATGCGGCGGAGCTCCTCCGGGTCCTCGCTCCGGCTCAACGCCTCGTCACGCGTCACCCACCCCTTCCGGACCAGCCCCATCAGGGCCTGGTTCATGGTCTGCATCCCGTGCTTCGACCCCGCCTGCATGGCCGAGTAGATCTGGTGCGCCTTGTCGTCGCGGATGAGGGCCCGGACCGCAGGCGTCACCACCAGCACCTCCGACGCCACGACTCGGCCGCCCCCGATCTTCGGAAGGAGCTGCTGGGTGACGATGCCCTCGAGGACGCTCGAGAGCTGGGTGCGGATCTGGGGCTGCTGCTCGGGCGCGAAAACGTCGATCATGCGGTCGATGGACTCGGCGGCCGAGTTGCTGTGCAGCGTGGCGAAGACCAGATGCCCCGTCTCGGCGGTCGTGATGGCCGCGGCGATCGTCTCGTTGTCACGCATCTCGCCGATCAGCACGACATCGGGGTCCTGGCGCAGCGCGTGCTTCAGCGCCGTCGCGAAGGATCGCGTGTCGGTCCCCACCTCGCGCTGGTTGACCATCGCCTGGCGGTGGTTGTGGACGTATTCGATCGGGTCTTCGATGGTCAGGATGTGGACGCGCCGCTCGTGGTTGATCCGGTCGATGAGCGCGGCAAGGGTGGTGGACTTCCCGGATCCCGTGGACCCGGTCACCAGCACGAGCCCGTTGGGCCGCTTGGCGAAGTCGGCGACATGGTCGGGCAGGCCCAGGCTGTCGAAGCTCCGGATCTCGTAGGGGATCTGCCGGATCGCCATGCCGACCGCCCCCCGCTGCCGATAGATGCTGGCCCGGAAGCGGGCCAGGCCGGCGATCCCGAACGAGAAGTCGAGCTCGTTGGCGGCCTCGAACGCGGTCCGCTGGCGGTCGCTGAGGAGCGACCAGGCGAGGTCGAGCGTGTCCTCCGGTCTGAGCGCCTGCGGCGAGAGCCGGCTGTTGACGAGCTGGCCGTCCAGGCGGAGCCGCGGCGGCAATCCGACGGTGACGTGCAGATCCGAGCCACCGGCCTCGACCAGCTCCCGGAGGAGCGCGACCATGGAGCCGTCCGCGGGCGACTCGATGCCCGGCGCCAGAGGCGGGGGCGCGGTCTCCGATCCCGCGCCTGGGCCGTGCGGGGAGAGCGGGTCGTCGCGCTCGAGGTCAGACCAGTGCGGTCTCACGCAGCACCTCGTCCAGGGTCGTGATCCCGGCCTTGACCTTGGCCAGGCCGTCCTCCCTCAGCGTGATCATCCCGTCCTCCTGCGCCTGCCGGCGGATCGCCTCGGTCGTCGCGTGCTCGGTGATCAGCCGCCGGATCGCCCGGCTGATCGGCATGACTTCGAAGAGGCCGATCCGTCCCCGGTAGCCGGTGTCGTCACACTCGCCGCACCCCGCTCCCTCGTGGAAGGGGGTCTCGAGGTCGGGCCCCGTGAAGCCGGCGTCCTCGAGAATGGGGCGCGAGTAGCGCCGGGTCCGGCGGCACCCGGCGCAGATCCGCCGAACCAGGCGCTGCGCCACCACGCAGTTCAGGGCGCTCGCCGCCAGAAACGGCTGGACTCCCATGTCGACCAGCCGGCTGACCGTCGACGGCGCGTCGTTCGTGTGCACGGTGGACAGCACGAGATGCCCGGTCAGCGCGGCCTTGATGGCGATCGAGGCGGTCTCGGCGTCGCGGATCTCGCCGACCATGATGATGTTCGGGTCCTGCCGGAGGAACGCGCGCAGGGCCTGGGCGAAGTCGAGGCCGATGTCCTCCCGGACCTGGACCTGGTTGACCCCCTTCAGGTTGTACTCGACCGGATTCTCCGCCGTCATGATGTTGACGCCGGGCTGGTTGAGACGGCTCAGCGCCGAGTACAGCGTCGTCGTCTTCCCCGAGCCCGTCGGGCCGGTGACGAGCAGGATGCCGAACGGCGACGCGATGCTGTCGGCGAGCACGGCCAGCTCGCGCTCACCGAGCCCCAGCTCGTCCAGGTCGAGCGCCACCCGGCCCACGTCGAGGATCCTGAGGACGATCTTCTCGCCGTACAGGGTCGGCAGCGTGGAGACGCGGAAGTCGATCACCCGCTCGCCCATCTTGAGCTTGATGCGGCCGTCCTGCGGGATCCTGCGCTCGGCGATGTTGAGATCGGCCAGGATCTTGATCCGCGAGATGAGCGCGGCCTTCATCTTGAGCGGCGGGCTGAGCGTCTCCCGCAGGACGCCGTCCACACGGTAGCGGATCCTGAGCTCGTCCTCGTAGGGCTCGATGTGGATGTCCGAGGCCCCGTGGTGGACGGCGTCCGCCAGCAGCGAGTTGATGAACTTGACGACCGGGGCCGCCTCGACCTGGGCGGCGAGGGCGGTCGGATCCTCTTCCTCCTCGTCCTCGATGACCTCGAGCTCGTACTCGCCGAGGTTGTCGAGCAGGCGCTGATAGGAGCTCTCGTCCTCGTCGTAATGGGTCTCGATCGCCTCGAGGATCGAGTATTCGTCGGACAGCACCGGATCGATCTCGTAGCCGGTCAGGAACTTCAGGTCGTCCACCGCC
>DATEDS010000174.1:0-4252 GCA_035281565.1 Gemmatimonadota bacterium | reverse complement strand
GGTCGGCTCGGTCGCGCTCGACGATGTCAGGACCCCGTTCGGCGAGCGGAAGGACGTGCTGGGCGGGGCCGCGGTGTACTTCGCCATGGCCGCCTCCTACTTCACCGACGTCCGGCTGGTGGGGGTCGTCGGACGGGACTTTCCGGACCGGCATCGGGAGCTCCTCGAGTCCAAGGGGATCGATCTGGCGGGTCTCGAGACCGTCGAGGGGAAGACCTTCCGGTGGGGGGGCGCGTACGGCTACGACCTGAACGCGCGGGAGACCCTGTTCACGGACCTGAACGTGTTCGCCGACTTCCGGCCCCGGATCCCCGAAGCGTTCCGCGATTCCGAGCACGTCTTCCTGGCTAACATCGAGCCCGGGCTCCAGCTCGGAGTGCTCGATCAGGTGGACTCGCCGGCGACGGTCTCGCTCGACACGATGAATTACTGGATCGAGCACACGCCGGCGGAGCTGCGCGAGGTCATCGGGCGGGTCGACGTGGTCCTGATCAACGACTCCGAGACCCGCGAGCTCGCTCGGGAGCCGAACCTCCGGAAGGCGGCCGCGGCGATCCTCGAGTGGGGACCCCGCCTGATCGTGGTCAAGAAGGGGGAGCACGGCGCGGTCGCCTTCTCGGGGGACTGGATCTTCGCCGTCCCCGGCCTCCCGCTCGAGACGATCGTCGATCCGACCGGCGCCGGCGACGCCTTCGCGGGCGGGTTCCTCGGGTACATCGCCGTGACCGGGGATCTGTCGCCGGCGGGCCTGCGGCGGGCGACCATCTACGGGTCGGCGATGGGTTCCTTCTCCTGCGAGGACTTCTCCGTCGACCGGCTCGTGGGCCTCGACACCGAGACGATCGAGGAGCGGTTCCGGGAGTTCGGCCACCTGACCCGCTTCGATCACCGTCCGGTGGCGGGACATGCCTGACGACCCGCCGGCCTCCGCCCCGGCCTACCGGGCGGCGGGGGTCGACCTCGCGGGTTCGGACGTGGTCAAGCGCCGGCTGGCCAGACTGGTCGAGTCGACGCTCGGACCCGAGGCGGTCGGCGGCGTCGGCGGGTTCGGCGGGTGCTACGCGATCGGCGGGCTGACCGAGCCCGATCCGGTCCTGGTCGCCTCGGCCGACGGCGTCGGCACCAAGGTGCTGGTGGCGCGCTGGGCGAACCGTCACGACACGGTGGGCCAGGACCTGGTCCACCATTGCGTGGACGATCTGCTGGCGTCGGGCGCGCGACCGCTCCTCTTCCTGGACTACATCGCGACCGGGAGGATCGATCCCGACATCGTCCTCGCCGTTGTCGAAGGACTGGCCCGGGCCTGCCGCGCGGACGGGCTGGCCCTGATCGGCGGCGAGACCGCCGAGATGCCCGACCTCTACGCGGCGGGAGACTACGACCTGGCGGGGTTCGTGGTCGGCGTCGCCCCCCGCTCCCGGCTGGGATCCCGCGCCGCCGCCGACGACGTGGTCCTCGGGCTTCCTTCCAGCGGTCTCCACACGAACGGCTACACGCTGGTGCGCCGCATCGTGATCGAGGGGACCGGGGCCCGGCCGGATGACCCCGTGCCGTGGGGGGGCGAGACCTGGGCCGAAGCGCTCCTCGCCGTCCACCGCTCGTATCGGGACCCCGTCCTGCCGCTTCTCGACGACCCGGATCTCCACGCCGTCGCCCACGTGACGGGGGGCGGTTTCGCGGGAAACCTCCCGCGCGTCCTGCCCGCCGGGCTCGGCGCGCGGCTGGACCGCTCGGCGTGGGAGGTGCCGCCCCTGTTCCGCTTCCTCGCCGAGGCGGGGAACGTTTCCGAGGAGGAGATGTACCGGGTCTTCAACATGGGGATCGGGATGTGTCTCGTGGTCGCCGCGGAGGCGGTCGGCCGGATCACCGACGCCTGCGCGGCCCATGGGGATCGGCCAGCGCTGATCGGCCGGATCGTGAAGGGAGTGGGCGTCGAGTGGGCTTGAGAGCCGGCTGCGCGACCGCCCTCCTGGTCCTGGCGCTGGCCGCGCCCACGCGCGCGCAGGTCAGCGAAGGGCGAGTCCGGGAGGCGATCGACGACGCGGTGGACGGCCTCGGACAGGCGCTCGGCGGCGGCAGCGCGCTGACCGGACCGGCCGCCACGACCGGTGGGCTGGGCGCGTTCCGGCTGAGCGCGGCCCTAGGGCTCAGCGAGGCCGAGATCGAGGACCCGCGGCGTCCTTCCGGGCGTCTCGACGTCGCGATCCCGGTCGGGGCCGTGAACGGCGCGGTCGGCGTGACCCGGGCGCTCGACGTCCTGGGGAAGGCGGGGGCGGTCGCGGCGGGCGACGACTACGAAGCGGTCGCCCTCGAGCTCGGCCTGGGGGTCCGGTACGCCATCCTTCCCGGCGGCCTGACGCTCCCCGCCGTGAGCGCGTCCCTCTGGCGAACCTGGGTCGACGGGCTCGAGTACGGCGACCTCACCGGGGACGAGATCGCCTTCGACGCCGACATCGTCACTTGGTCGGCCCGCGTGGACGCCTCCAAGTCGTTCGGCGTCCTGACGCCCTACGTCGGGGCGGGCTTCGACCGGACCGGGGTCGAGGCGCGCTACCGGATCCCGGCCGGCTCGGCCACCGGCGGCGAGGAGATCGAGGGGTCGATCGACGCAAGCGGGAGCCAGGCCAAGGCGTACGCCGGGCTCGAGCTGAACCTGCTCGTCCTCCGCGCGAGCGCCGAGGTGGGGCGCGGGTCGTCGGGAACCTTCGTCGGCGTGGCGCTCGGCTTTTGACCGGCCTCGAGCATGGCCCGCTCATGCGGCGGGCCCTCGAGCTGGCCGAGCGCGGCGGTGGAGAAACGGCGCCCAACCCGATGGTCGGGTGCGTCCTCGTGGCGCCCGACGGGACGGTGATCGGCGAGGGGTATCACCGCCAGGCGGGCGGCCCTCACGCCGAAGTGGTCGCGCTCCAGGCCGCCCGGGCGCGCGCCCACGATCCGGCCGGCGCCACGGCGGTCGTCACGCTCGAGCCGT
Organism: Gemmatimonadota bacterium; assembly: GCA_035281565.1. Classification (GTDB taxonomy): domain Bacteria; phylum Gemmatimonadota; class Gemmatimonadetes; order JACCXV01; family JAHWKZ01; genus DASRVA01. The sequence continues at coordinate 1,281 of DATEDS010000174.1, read as the reverse complement.
GCGACGCCCATCACCGGACGCCCGCCTGCACGATCGCGCTCCTCGAGGCCGGCGTGGCCGAAGTCGTCTACGCGCTCTCCGATCCGCACATCGGGAAGGGCGGCGCCGAGCGCCTGCGGGCGGGCGGCGTCACGGTCACGGGCAGTGTCCTCGAGGCCGAGGCCCGGCGGCTCCTCGAGCCCTGGCTCCAGTTCGTCACGACCGGCCGCCCCCACTTCCACGTCAAGACCGCGCAGACCTTGAACGCCCGCGTGACTCGCGGCCGGGAAGGCGCGTCCTGGGTCACAGGCCCCGAGGCGCGACGGCTGGTCCATCGCCTGAGACGCCGGCATCGGGCGGTCATGGTGGGGGCGGGGACCGTGATCGCCGACGATCCGTTCCTCACCGTCCGCGACTGGCCGCCGCCTGAGGAGGCGGACGATTGGCCGGACGTCCAGCCGATCCGGGTCGTCCTCGACAGCCGGCTCCGGACCCCCCTCGGGTCCCGGCTGGTCGCCACGGCGGAGGAGGTCCCGCTCTGGATCTTCGCCGCGCCGGACGCCCCGAACGATCGGGAGCGGGAGCTCGTCGCCCGCGGGGTCGACGTGATCCGGGTCGCCACCGGGCGCGAGGGCCTGGATCTGGCCGCGATCGCGGAGGAGCTCGCCCGGCGGGACGTGCCGGGCGTTCTGGTCGAGGCCGGTCCGACCCTCGCCACGGCGATCCTCGAGGCGGGTCTCGTGGACCGCTGGACCATGCTCCTCGCCCCGGACTGGGTGACCGAGCGCGGAGCGCTTCCCGTCCTTCTCACCGATGCTCCGTACGTCGGGTTCGAGCTCGTGGATCCCGAATGGTCGATCCACGGACGGGACGCGGCGGTCACCGGGCGCGTGCGACGGGCGATGACGACGGGCGCCTGATTACCTTCCCCGGATGTTCACCGGGCTCGTTGAAGCGATCGGAACGGTGCGCGGGACCGAGCCTCTGGGAGGAGGGATCCGGCTTTCGATCGCTGCACGCTTCGCCGGCGAGCTCGAGATCGGCGACTCGGTGGCGGTCGACGGTGTCTGCCTGACGGTGGTCGAACGGGGCTCCGACGCGTTCGCGGTCGAGGCCGTTCGGGAGACCCTCGCGCGGACGACGCTGGATCGCCTGGAGCCCGGGAGACGCGTCAACCTGGAGCGCGCGCTGGCGGTCGGGGACCGGCTGGGAGGCCACTTCGTCCAGGGCCACGTCGACGGCGTCGCGACCGTGCAAGCGATTGAACGGCAAGGGGAGAACCGGTACATTGACCTGTCCCTT
>DATEDS010000173.1:0-11085 GCA_035281565.1 Gemmatimonadota bacterium | reverse complement strand
GAACCGCGGACCTGCTCATTACGAGTGAGCTGCTCTACCATCTGAGCTACGGTGGCTCGGGCGGGATGGCGGAAATGGTGCCTGGGGACGGAATTGAACCGCCGACACCGTGATTTTCAGTCACGTGCTCTACCAACTGAGCTACCCAGGCGGAGCGGAAAGGGAAAAAGGAAGTTAGGCCCGCTCCGCGCGGCCGTCAAACACGAGCATCGTTCCGGGTCCGGCTAGCGCCTGGCGCCCAGCACCCGGGCCGCGCGGTTGACGTTGTCGGGGCGGACCCACACGAGCATCCCGAACCGGTCGCCGACGGCGATCCCGTCCGTGGCCGTCACGTTGATCTTCGCGTCCCCCAGCTTCTCGAGGATCCTCGCCATCGCCCCCACTCGGTCTTTCCCCTGGACGAGGAATGCCGTCCTTCGAGGGCTCACCTTGATGCCGGCCTTCTTGGCGGCGCGGAGGAACGCGCGTGGATCCTCCGGGAAGAAGTCGACCTGTGCCGTGGAGCCCGCGGGGAACGCGTGAATCGCGAGGAAATTCACGTCCTCGTCCCGGAAAGAGTCCAGCAGGCGCGCTCCCTGTCCGGCGCGATTGGCGATCGTCGTGTAGTAGTAATCGACCTTGCGGACCCTGTCTGCCATACCGACCTCCTGTTGGGGTATCCGTTCTACCGCCCGAAATAGGGCGCCAGGATCTCGTTCCAGGCATCGATCGGCTGGGCGCCGACCACGCGTCGGCCGTTGACGATGAAGCTCGGCGTGGCGTCGATCTGGAGCCGTTCCCCTTCGGCCTGGTCGGCGGCCACCTCGCTCGCGGTCTCGGCGTTCTCCATGCACGATCCGTAGGCCGTCATGTCGAGGCCGATGTCCTGGGCGATGCCGTCCAGCATGGACCGGCTCAGGTCCGCCTGATCCTCGAACACGGGATCGGCGAACTCCCAGAACTTTCCCTGCCGGGCGGCACACTCCCCCGCCATGGCGGCCCGCTCGGCCATGTCGTGCTGCGGAAAGAAGCGATTCACGAACACCCACCGCACCTGATCCCCGTAGAGGCGCCGCAGGGCCGGGAAGATCTCCTGGTGGAAGGTGGCACAGTGCGGACACTGGAAGTCGGAGAATTCGACCACCGTCACCGGCGCGGAGCTGCTTCCCAGGCGTGGATCGTTCGAGATGTCGACCCCGCCAGGAATCTCCGAGCCGGCCGAGGCCAAGCTCTCGGCCGGGGCGTTCACCGCGGCCGCGGCCTCGACGGTCGGCCCCCCCGCCGAGAGGTCGAGGGGTTGGGGTCCGGGACCCCCCGCCTCGTCCTCCGCCGCGCCCGCGTCCTCGCCCGCCGACGAGGGCCGCGCCATCCACCACACGATCCCCCCCGCCACGACCAGCGCCGCCAGGATCAGGGCCCAACGCCCCCAGGGGGCGGAGGACGTCCGGGTGGGTCGCTTTCCCGTTGCCATCGATGACCTCCTGTCAGTTTCCTATGCGATCACGCTGCGACGCCGAACGCGGCGCTCTCCGTTCCGACCGGCTCGACTCGCAGGTCGGCGGCGTATGCCAGAAGACGCTCGACGATCGGCTCGCGTTCGGTGAGCCGCATGACGTCCGAGCGGACATCGGCCCCGTTCGGCAGGTCACGAAGGTATCCCTTCCAGTGCTTCCTGAACTCGACCACGCCGCGGGGGGCCCCCTTGTGTTCGACCGACAGCCCAAGATGCTCGAGCGCGGTCCCGATCCGCTCCCCCGGCTCGATCTCCGGCACGCGACAGGTGTCGCGGTAGATCTTGGCGCGCCGGAAGATCCACGGATCGGCGATCGCCCCCCGGCCGATCATGACGCCGTCCACCTCGTACTCGTCGAACATGCGGATCGCCTCCTCGGGGCCCCGGATGTCGCCGTTCCCGAAGACCGGGATCGACACCGCTTCCTTGGCGCGGCGGATCCACTCCCAGTCGGCCGCGCCCTTCCGCTGCTGAGCCCGTGTCCGTCCGTGGACGGCCAGCGCCCGGACGCCCAGCCGCTCGAACATTTGCGCGTTCTCGATGATCCGGATGGAACCGTCGTCCCAGCCGAGACGCGTCTTGACCGTGACTGGAAGCCGGACCGCGCCCACGATGCCTTCGACGATCGCGGCCATCAGGTCCGGATCCTGAAGGAGCCCCGCGCCGGCCCCCTTGCACGCCACGCTCTTGACCGGACAGCCGATGTTGATGTCGATCAGCTCGGGGCCGGCCCGCTCGGCGATCCGGGCCGCCTCGACCATGACCTCGACGCTCGAGCCGAAGATCTGGATGCCGACCGGCCGCTCACCCTCGGCGAGGCAGAGTTTCTCCAGGCACTTCCGGGCATCCCTGACGAGCCCCTCGGACGAGATGAACTCGGTGTACACGACATCCGCCCCCAACCGTCGACACATGAGTCGGAAGGGCTGGTCCGAGACGTCCTCCATGGGCGCCAGGAGGAGCGGGCGGTCGAGGACGAGAGAACCGATCGTGATCATGACGTGAATCTGTCGCCTGGCTTTGGAGGGCGTCAAACGGCGATTGGCGATGCGCGGGCGCTCTTCGGTGACGTCTCACGCGCGGCGCTCGAGCGGGTCGCCGGCCGGGGAATCGCGGAACCGCCCGACCTCCCGTTTCTCGCGACGCTCGTCCCACCCCACCGCCTCGGCGGCGACCCGGGCGGCGCGGACGAGGGCCTCGTCCCCGATCGGCTCGCCTCCCGGCAACGCGCTCAGCCGCCGGTCGATCAGATCCTCGAGGCTCTCGACCATTTCGAGGGAGGCCCGCCGGACCTCCGCGGCGCTCCAGGGGAAGCCTTCCGCCAGCGGCTCGGCGCTCGCCGGATCCGCCAGCCACTGGGCGAAGATCGAGCCCGCGTCCGGGCCGAATAGCTCGCGAACCCGGGCCACCGTCTCGGGCGGCGTTCCACGCGGAGGTCCAGCGCCTTCCGGGGTCGAAGGAACCAGCGGACGGACGGACGTCACGCAGCGCCCGGCTGCCCGCCCGAGGAGCTCCTGGACCCGGTCGACCGTATCCTCGGCCATCCGCCGGTAGGTCGTGAGCTTTCCGCCCGCCACCGTCAGGAAGCCGGGTGCGGTCTCCTCGATCGCCTCGTCCCGCGGGATGGCGTCGGGGTCCCGGTCGCCGCTCCGGACGAGGGGACGCCACCCCGCCCACGCGCCTGCCACGGCCGGTGGTCCCGGATCGACGTCGAGCGCCGCCCCCAGAACCGCGAGGAGGTATTCGACGTCCGCCCCGGCGATGCCCAGGTCGTCCACGTCGCCCGCGTCCCGGGTGTCGGTGGTGCCGACGTAGGTCCACCCGCCTTCGGGGACGGCGAAGACGAGGCGGCCGTCCGCCGCCGTCAGCGCGACCGGATCCCGGACCGGAACCGACGTCCACGGGAGGACCACGTGAATCCCCTTGGTCGGCTCCAGAAGAGGCGGCACCCCGGGTGCGGCCAGACGCCGGAGCCGGTCGGTCCAGGGGCCGGTCGCGTTCACCCAGACCGCGCCCCGGAGCGTGAACCGGGAGCCGTCGCGACGGTCCTCGACGTCGCCGAGCCACCCCCCGTCCCACCGCTCGACCTCACGAACCGCCAGCCGGCTGGCGGCCACCACACCGGATCGCCGGGCGTCGGCCACGGTTTCGATCACGAGCCGGGCGTCCCGGATCAGGCAATCCCCGTAGATCCCGGCCCCGTCGAGCCCGTCGGCCGACAGGAGGGGCTCGTGCGCGCGTGCCTGCCCGGCATCCAGGATCCGATGCCGTCCGAGCCGGGCCCCGGCCGCCAGCGCATCGTAGATCCGGAGCCCGGCCCGCACCTTCCAGATCGGCAGGCTTCCCCGGACCGCGGGGATCAGGAACGGGACCGGGCGGACGAGATGAGGCGCGATCGACAGCAGGACCGCGCGCTCGGCGAGCGCCGTTCTGACCAGGTCCAGATCCAGATGCTCCAGATACCTGAGGCCCCCGTGGGCGAACTTGGTGGTCCGCGACGAGGCGCCGCTGCCCCAGTCCCCGGCCTCGACCAGCGCCACCGAGAGGCCGCGGAGCACGGCGTCCCGGGCCACACCGGCGCCGGTCACGCCGCCCCCGATGACGACCACGTCCCAGGCCTTCCGCTCGAGCGTCTCCCGGGCCCCCGCACGGTCCCAGGCCGCCGCCGGACCCGGCCTCACGTCTGGCGGCCTCCGCGCGCTTCCCCTATCTTCGCGTCGTCGTTGATCGGAACGTGATTCCGCAACGCGCGGCCCGGACGGGCCGCGTTTTTTTGGCTCTCCACGGCAGGCCCGAAACGGGAGAACCATCCTTGCTTCAGGAACTCCGCCAACGGCTCGAGGATCAGATCGCCGAGCTCGACCGCGAGCTCAGGATCGAGCTCCCGCGCGTCATCGCCGAGGCGCGAGCACTCGGTGACCTGCGCGAGAACGCCGAATACAGCGCCGCGCTCGAGCGTCAGGAGTTCGTGAGGGCCCGCCTCTCCCAGCTCACGCGGCGGCAGAGCGAGCTCAGCTCGATCGACCTGCGGGACGTGCCGCGGGATCGGGCCGGATTCGGCTCCCGAATCCGGCTCGAGGGGGATGACGGCGAGCGCCACTCGTGGCAACTCGTGTTCGCCGAGTTCGCCGACTTCGACGACGGCATGGTCTCGCTCGGTTCCCCGCTGGGCCGGGCCGTGCTCGGCGCCCGGCCGGGGGACCGGGTCCGGCTCGAGGCGCCGGGGGGGACCCGCGGGTTTCTGGTCGTGGAGATCGTCACCGTGCACGGGGAGACGCTATCCGCTGAGGCGGGCGGGGACACCCCGGCCGACGACGAGGAGGACGATGGCTGACGTGAAGTGCCAGCGGTGCGGCGAGACGAAGCCCGGGCTGGCCCGGCCACCCTACCCGGACGCCCTGGGGCGTGAGATCGCCGAGAAGATCTGCACCGATTGCTGGGAGGAGGCGAAGCGGATCCAGGTCATGGTGATCAACGAGAACCGCCTGGATCTGAGCGACCCGCGCGCCCAGGAGATCCTCGAGCGCGCGACGCGTGACTTCTTGGGGCTCCCGGAGAGCGGCGCCTAGAGCGGCTCGGACAGGGATGGCTCGAGACTCAAGACCTCGAAGTGGAATCCCGCATCGGAGTGATCAGGGAGGTCCAGTCTTCCGGTCACTGGATATCCCAGCCGGTCGTCAAAGCTGACATCGACCGTACCCCCCTGTTCGAGGTAGAACTCTATCGTCTGGAAGACATCTTCCACCGTGCCGATTCTCAGGACGTCCACCGGAACCCGTTCGCCCGTAACGAGGTCGATGGCCGATCCTGCCACGCCGTCCACGACCGAGATGCGGACCGTACCCGTGAAACCGCAGAAGCACTCCTGCAAGGTGATCAGTTCGTAGAAGTCGAATCCGTTCCTATGCCAGAGAGAGCGGGCCTTCGCGAGGTCGAAGGCGGTCGTTCCGGTGGGACCTTCGCAGCCGAGCGCGGCGGCCACGAAAAATGGAGCGATCCTCAAGACAGCCGGCATCGGAACCTGCCTGGAAAGGGGTTACCCTGAAAACCGTCCCTGTCGCAAGTCGGTTGCTTCGCTCACGCGGTTTCTAGAATCTGCTTTATATAATCCAAAGTATATCTTTTCCCCCCAATTATATAGGCCGCAACTTCACGACCCATGGCGGAGCCCACCGCGAGGCCTTCCGGCATGGGTGCCCCCACGCGCCAGGCGTCCGCCAAGGCCGGCGAACCGAGGACCTGGACGGACGTCCCGAAGAGCTCCGTGTCGTAGGAGGTGAGCTCGGCGAACACCTCCTCGCCGCCGGCCATGTTGCTCCCGGCGACCCTGCCCTGGCGCTGCGCGTGGACCCAGTGCTCCACCCGGTGGCGGCGGCCGACCCGCGGATCGGGCCAGGCGGCCACGTCCCCCGCGGCCCACAAGCCGGGAGCGGCGCGGAGCCCGGAGTCGACCACGATCCCGCCGTCGGCCGAGAGCGTGGCGCCCCTGACGAAGACGGCCTCGGGAGCGACCCCGACACCGACGACGACCAGGTCCCCTGACAGAACGGGCCCGGCCGAGCCGTCCGGCGTGCGCGTCCCGACCTGGTAACCCTTCCCCGTGGGCTCGAAGCCGGTGACCGGGGCCGAGGTCACGACCCGGACTCCGCCCGCCTCGAGGATCTCCTCGAGCGCGCGACCGACGGGCTCCGGAGCGACACGCCCGAAGAGCCACCCCTCGCGCTCGACCACCGATACCTCCAGCCCGCGGGTCGCCAGGGCGGCCGCCACCTCGACCCCGATCAGCCCGCCGCCGACCACGACCGCCCGGTCCGCCCCTCCGGCGGCCTCGCGGAGCCGGATCGCATCGTCCAGCGAGCGCAGCGTGTGAAGCCCCGGGTCGTCGCCACCCGGGACGAGGGGGCGCAAGGGACGGGCACCGGTCGCGACCAGGCACCGCCCATAGCGGAGAATCTCGCCCGTGTCCAGGCCGACCCGGCGCCGATCGACGTCCAGCCGGACCACCCGGCGACCGCTCCACAGCTCGATCCCCTGCCGCTCCCACCAGGCGAGCGGCTTCAGCACGACCCCCTCCGGGGCCAGCTCGTCCCGCTTCAGGAAGTCCTTCGAAAGGAGGATCCGGTTGTAGAAGGGATACGTATCGGCGGACACGACCACGACGCGCGCGTCCCGTTCCCGGCGGCGGATCGCCTCCGAGGCTCGGACGCCCGCCGGACCCGATCCGATGATCAGGAAGTCGATCCGGTCGGCGGTCAGCGCCTCCGCAGCTCCGCGAGGACGTCGTCGAACTCGGGGAACTCCCCGGTCCGCTTCTTGGAATGGATCAGATCGCCGTCCACGTGGACCTCGAACACCCCGCCCCCGCTCGGGATCAGCTCGACCTCGGCGGAGGGGATCTCACTCTCGATGAGGGCGGCCAGACTGGTCGCCCGCGGCTCGTAGTTTCAGGCCCTGCAGTATTCGATCGTGACGTCCATGCGGGCCCTCCCGTTCCCGGCGTTCAGCGCCAGTCGCACGGACAGAGGCCGAAGAACCGGTCCTCCCGCGCGCGTCGGTACGCCTCCTCCAGGGAAAGTCCCTGCCGTCGGAAGCGCTGAATGTCCCGTAGGCGGTGGACGTCTCCCTCCGACCACCAGCGCGGGTCCTCGCCTCCGCGGAGCACGGCGGGCGTGACCCAGCCGGCGGCTGCGCAGGCGTCGACCGTCGCCCGATCCAGACCCTCCACCCGACGCAGGACCTCGTCCGTTCGCATCCCGCGCTCAGGGTAGGCGGATGCCCTGGAGGCGTCAACGTGGCCAAGGGTGATTTTCGCCCCGGCCGACGTTAGTTTTCGTCGCCTGGCAATGGAAACCGAGTTATCCGGCCTGGACATCCTCTTCCGTCTGCTGGCCGTTCTCGTCCTGGTGGGTGCGAACGGCTTTTTCGTGGCCAGCGAGTTCTCCCTCGTCTCGGTCCGCCGGACGCGTATCGAGGAACTCGTCCGCGAGGGGAGGCCGCTGGCGCGTGCCGTCAAGGACGCGCTCGGCGACCTGGACGCCTACCTGGCGGCCACCCAGCTCGGGATCACGATGGCCTCAATCGGCCTCGGATGGATCGGCGAGCCCGCCCTGGCGGCCCTCCTCGAGCCCCTGTTCACATGGCTGCCCCCCGAATGGCAGCTCATCAGCGCCCACGCGATGGCAGTCATTCTCGCCTTCGCGATCATCACCTCGCTCCACATCGTCCTGGGGGAGCTCGCGCCGAAGTCGATGGCCATCCAGCGCTCCGAGAAGACCGCGCTCGCGGTCGCCCTCCCCACCAAATGGTTTCTCACCCTGTTCAAGCCCTTCATCACGTTCCTGAACAGCATGGGATGGCTCTTCCTGCGCATGTTCGGCGTCCAGCCCGTGGGGCCCGGACACCACTTCGCCCACACGGAGGAGGAGCTGAAGATGATCGTCTCGGCGAGCACCGAGGCGGGTGTTCTCGAGCCGGAGGAGGAAGAGGTCATCCACCGGGTGTTCGAGTTCGCCGACCTGACCGCGAACCAGGTGATGGTGCCGCGGACGGAGGTGATCGGCCTGCCGATCACCGCTTCCCGCGACAAGGTCCAGGAGGTCCTTCACGAGCACGGGTTCACCCGCTACCCGGTCTACGACGGATCGCTCGACAACATCCTCGGTGTCGTCAACGTGAAGGACCTCCTGCCGCTGCTCCAGGACCGGAATGGTCCTCTCGACCTGCGGCGGGTTCTGCGGACCCCGATCGTGATGCCGGAATCGATCCGCGTCTTCCGGCTGCTCTCCGCCATGCAGGCGGATCGCCGACATATGGTGGTCCTGATCGACGAGTTCGGCGGAACCGCAGGCATCGTCACGCTGCGTGACCTGCTCGAGCGGATCGTGGGGGATGTGCGGAGCGGCGAGGAGACCGAGTGGCCGGACGTGGTCGAGGTGTCCGAGAACGAGGCGTTGATCGACGGACTCCTCCTCATTCCCGATGTCAACGAGCTGTTCGGCCTCGAGCTCGACGAGGAGGACTACCACACGATCGGCGGCTACGTGTTCGGGCTCCTGGGACGCCGGCCGGAGATCGGCGACGAGGTCGAGGCGCCGGGCTGCCGTCTCAAGGTCGAGGCGCTGGACGGGATGCGAGTGAGCAGGCTCCGGCTCACCAGCGAGCAGCCGGCCGAGAGCCCGGCGGCCCGCGAGTCGGACTAGCCCTCGCTCCGCGGCCCTTCAGTCCTGCGGGCCGGTGAAGCGGAAGACGAAAAGACCCCGGTTCATGTCGCTGGCGACGATCCGGCCGTCATCCGTCCAGTGGACCCCCCACACCCCCTGGAACGAGTCCTGCCCCTTGTCGTGCGCGGGCCGGAGGGCGGCCAGCTCCTCATCGGCGCCGGGGTGCGTGTCGTAGAAGCCCACCAGTCGCGGCCGCGTCGGATCGGAGACGTCGACCACCTCGACGCCGTGCTTGTAATGGGACAGGTACGCGAAGGTGCCGTCCCGGACCTGGAAGTTGTGAGGGATGGTCCCCAGGCGCGGCTGGTATGCCCCCTCGAAGCGCGGCGCCGCCGGGTTCGTGACGTCGAAGATCCGGATCGGGGAGTTGAGGTTCTCCTCGGCCACGTAGAGGTGTCGTCCGTCCTGCGAGAGCCAGGAGGAATGGGTGAACGCGAGCGGGTCGAAGGCGATCCCGCCCAGGACCGCCGGGCTGGCTGGATCCGCCACCGAGGCCACGGTGAGCTGCCCGCGATTGCCCTGGAACCCCATGCTCGAGCCGAAGAGGAGGCCGTCACGGACATGCGCATCGTGGGCCGTGGCCGGGTCGGGGTCGATCCGGCTCAGGAAGCGCGGGGCGGCCGGATCCGAGACGTCGAAGAGGGAGAAGTCCGTCCGCGCCGCGGCGACGGTCAGCAGATCCCCGTCGATCCATAGATTGTGCGCGCTCGGCGCGACGGCGGTCGTGACGCCGCCGATCGGGACGGGATTTCCGGGATCGGAGACGTCCACCAACCTGACGCTGTACGGGTGCGTATCGAAGCCCTGGAATGGCTCGTGGGAGACGTAGGCGATCCCGTCCGCGACCTTGACGTCCTGGGTGAACTGGCCCGCCTCGACGAAGCGTCCGACCTCGGCCACACCCCCTTCCAGGGAGACGATCGAGATTCCGCCCGCCGACCGCCGTGCCACGTGGGCCCGGCCCCCATCGACCCACACGTCCCCGACCGTGCCGTTCGGATAGGACACCTGGGCCTCGAGCTCGACGTTCCAGCTCTCCCGGTAGCGCACCGTCACCTGGACGGTGTCGCGGGCGACGGGAACATCGTCGACCACGAGAACCGCTTCGACCCGGGTCGTCCCCGGCTTCAGCGCGGCGCTGGTGATCGAGGGACCGGTCCCCAGGATGGCTGGGAACCCCATGTAGGTGTCGTCGAGCGAGCGCCAGAAGACGTCGTCCGCCGATCCCCCCTCGAAAGCGGCCGTCAGGGGCGCCGGGGCGCCCCAGTCGACCGTGCCGCCCTGCCAGGTGATCGCGATCGTACCGAGGCGGGGTTCGGGGTCGGGCGCGGACGGGCCGCTCTGGCACGCAAGGGCGGCGGTGAAGAGGAGCCGGGAGAGGGTCTTCTTCATCATGCTGAAACTACGGCGGACGGTCGCGGGTTCAGCCCATTGACGACAAACAGCGTCGGAGTGGACCCGCCACGGGGAAAGCGGCGAGGTTGGGTAGATGGGCAGGCTCCAGCCGTTCCTCTTCCTTCCACCGCTCCTCGTGGCCCTCGCCGGCTGCTCGGAGGATCTCACCCGGCCCGCCCCGCCGGGGGGGCCGCCCGACGAGCCGGCGCCGCCGACGGTCGAGGAGATCCTGATCAGCGAGCGGGTCATTCCTGATACAGCGGGCTACGCCCCGCTCACGGGGTACATCGAGGTACGGACCGAGATCCCGGTATCCCTCACGATCCGGGTGGCGGGAATGCGCGGTCCGGATTCGGACGTCTCCCACCGATTCCCCGCCGTCGACACCACCCACCAGATCCCGGTTCTCGGCCTCTACCCGGATCTCGAGAACACGGTCGAGCTCACGTTCACCGATGATCGCGGCAGGGAGCTCGGCACTCGATCTTACACCATCCAGACGGCCCCGCTGTCCACGCACATGCCCTCCATCACCATCGATCGGGTGACGCCCTCGGAGACGGCGCCAGGGATGACCCTGGTCAGCTACTACGGGCACAACGGGGATCCTCTTCCGCACCGTCCGTTCATCTTCGACCACCACGGCGACATCCGCTGGCTCCTCGACTACGAGGGCCACCCCGAGCTCCACGACATGGACTTCGACAACGGCATCGAGCGCCTGACGAACGGCAACCTCTACTTCGGTGATCAGATCCGGGACCGGATCTACGAGGTCGACATGACCGGGCAGATCGTGAACACGTGGTCAATGCCCGGCTTCGACTTTCACCACCAGGTCCTCGAGAAACCGGACGGGAACTTCCTCGTCACGGTGGACAACCAGGCGATCGAAACGATCGAGGATCACGTCATCGAGATCGAACGGAGCACGGGGGCGATCGTCAATGTGTGGGACCTGCGGCTATCACTGGATCA
>DATEDS010000172.1:0-2695 GCA_035281565.1 Gemmatimonadota bacterium | reverse complement strand
CCCCCAGCGCTCGCCGATCTCGTGCGCCACGAGGTTGCGCGGGGCCCCCTCCAGACTGGGAAGCGTGACCACCACGATCTCGCCGCCCGACTTCGCACGGACTTCGTCGATCACGCGCTCGATCGCCCGCTCGCTCGCAGGATCGATCACATCCGCGAAGTCGTTGACGTATCCTACCGGGTCGGGGATCCGCGGCTGGGCGTGCAGCAGGCGAGCGGGGACGAGCGCGAGCAGGGCGGCCAGAAACCAGGGCGATGGGATCCGGAGCGCCCGGATCGCGGCGCCCCGGTCCTCGCCATGCTGGCTACCTAGCCCTCGACCGTGAACGATTGGCTCTCGACCGGCTGCCCGTCCAACGATATCGCGACCTCGTACCTGCCGGCCGGCCAGCCATCGGGCTTCGAGACGTGGAACTCGGTCACCGCCGGCCCCGACGGGGCGATCGTCCGACTCGACTCGTCCACCACCTGTCCGTCCTCGAACGTCCAGCGGGCAGCGAGCGTGGCGCTGGAGGCCGTGCCCTCGGTGCGAACCGACACGTAAATGGTGTCGGTCGGCCCGAAGGTCGTCGTGGCTTCGCTGACCGTCTTGTCCGCGCCGACGGCCTTGCCGAGCGTGACTTCGGTGACCTCGACGCCCGTCGTCGCGGTAGGCGCCGGCTCCTCGGTCGCGGGGGTCTCGGTTTCCCGATCGCCGCATCCTGCCGCGATCAGCAGTCCCGCCGCCAGAAGAAACCTCCAGCGTCTCATTTGCCGTCCACCTTGGCCGGGATCGTGAGCGTCTGACCAGGGTGGATCAAGTCGGGGTCCTTGATCGTGGCCTTGTTCGCCTCGTAGATCCGCCGCCACTGGTTGCCGTCGCCATAGAACTTCTGCGAGATCTTCCAAAGGCTGTCGCCGGCCTGCACGGTGTAGGTTTCTCCGCCGCCGGTGTCCTTCTTCTCCACGGGAGCGGCCGTCGATGACCCGCCCGCTTCGACATTGGAAAAGTCGGCTTTGGGCCTCTTCTTCTCCTTGTCCTTGAACCTGTCGAAGATTCCCATGGTCCTCTCCGGATGGGGTGGGTGACGAGATCACCGACGCGAGATCGAGTCGGATCACCCGGCAGAGGCCTAACTAGCAGGCGTCGCGGCGGGCGTCAACCGATATCACGCGTTCGCCAGCCAGACCTGACGGTTACGCGGGCCGTCGAACTCGCAGAAGAATATCGATTGCCACGTCCCGAGCTTCAGCGCCCCGTCCGCGGCCGCGATCACGACGGACGATCCTGCCAGACACGCCAGCACGTGAGCCGGGGCGTTTCCCTCGGCGTGCCGATACGGCAGATCCTCCGGGACGAGTCGTTCCCAGGCCATGAGGATGTCGCGGGCCACGTGCGGGTCGGCCCCCTCGTTGATCGTCACCCCGGCCGTCGTGTGCGGAACGTAGACCAGCCACACCCCGTCATCGCGGCCGATGGCTTCCGCCACCCGGTCGGTGATGTCGACCAGGGTCCGTTTCCTGTCGGTCCTGAGAGCGATCCGCTTCAATAGCGGGCCAGTTCGCGCATCCCGGCGGCGATGTCCTCGACCTGAGAGAGGGTCGCGTCCTCGAGCGCGGGCGCGTACCCGACATGGCAATCGAGCGCAGCGACACGCCGGACCGGACCGTCCAGGTGTTCGAAGAGCTCGTCGGCGATCCACGCCGCCACCTCGGCGCCGAAGCCCCAGGAGATGGGATCCTCGTACACGACGAGCGCCTTGCTCGTCCGCCGGATGCTCTCCGCCACCGCCTCACGATCCCACGGCGACAGGGATCGAAGGTCGAGCACCTCGGCCTCCAGCCCTTCCTTCTCCGAGAGATCCTTGGCGGCCGCCAGCGAGCGCTGAACAGTGGCCCCGTAGGTGATCACGCTCAGGTCGCCGCCCTCCCGCACCTTCACGGCACGTCCGAACGGGATCGTGTAGTCGGGTCCTGGATACCGTCCCTTGTTGTATGCCTGCCGGTACAGGTGCTTGTGCTCGAGGAACATGACCGGGTCGTCGCAACGGATGGCCGTCCGGAGAAGTCCGTTGGCGTCTTCCGCCGTGGCCGGCATGACCACCCGCAAACCGGGGTTCGCCGTGAACAGGATCGTGCCCGACTGGGAATGGTAGATGGAGCCGCCCTTCAGGTAGCCGCCGCATGCGACCCGGACGACGACCGGCGAGGAGAAATCGTTGTTGGAGCGCCAGCGGATGAGCGCGAGCTCGTTGCGGATCTGCATGAAGGCCGGCCAGATGTAGTCGTAGAACTGGATCTCGACGACCGGTTTAAGGCCCCGGGTCGCCAGACCGACCGCGCGTCCCACGATGTTGGCCTCCGCGAGGGGTGAGTTGAATACCCGCACCGCGCCGTGCCGCCGCTGCAGGTTGGCCGTCACCTTGAAGACGCCGCCCTTCCCCTTGACTTCGTCGAGGATCTCTTCGCGCGAGGCGTCAGCCACGTCCTCACCGAAGACGAGAACCCTGGGATCCCGTCGCATCTCGTCGGCCATGCAGGCGTTCAGCAGATCCACCATGGTCGTCGGCTCGCCCTCGAACGCCGGCTTGGAAGCGAAGGCATCCGACGTCGGATCGACGTCCGGCGAGTAGACGTAGTCGAGCGCGGTGACCCCATCGGGCTGAGGTGATTCCAGCGCACGCTCCGCAGCCGCGGCGACCCCGGCGTCCACCGCC
>DATEDS010000171.1:0-14186 GCA_035281565.1 Gemmatimonadota bacterium | reverse complement strand
CACCTCGGTGGAGACCGTGGCGGGAGCCCCCTCGACCGGGTCTTTCTGGACGAAATCGGTGATCCAGCGGGCCGCCTCCCATGCCCCGTCGTCGAGGTTTCCGTCGACGACCACCGAACCGGCCGTGACCTGGACGGCCTCGGCCCGCCGGATCTCCGGGTCGGCGCGGTCCGCCCCCCCGGGTAAGGGCTGCCCCGCGGCCGGCTCGGACACCGCCGAGAGTCCCACGGCGAAGAGAAGGCCGGTCAGCCTGACGGGGGTCATCGCGCCGGATCGCTCCGCATCACGGGGTCATGACCGGCCGGCGGACGGCGGCCAGGGTCGTCCGGCTCGTGCGCGTCCTGATCTCCCCTCCCGACTCCCCCGGCTTCGAATCGGTACAGATCTCCGTCCCCGTCTCGACCCGGGCGCGTGTCAGGAGGCGGGTGGCGCCGGCATGGGAGATCGGGACGACCGTGACCGACGGGGGGGCGGCCGGGGCGACCGATCGCGGTGCCACCCGGACCCGCTTCTCGGCCTTCGCCGGGGCTGGGGGACTGTCGGTGGCGGGCTTGCGCCACGTCCGGGCGGAAGCTTCCCGCGACCCGTCGGCCGGCCGGAGACCGGCGCTCGCGCTCGGCGGCACAGGCAGCACGCCTCCCCGATGCCGCGCGTCCGGCGGGCCGGAGACCCGCTCGGGGTGGAGCGCCGAAGGCGGCACCACCAGCAGAGCGGCCGCCGCGGTCTGTCCGAGCGCCGCCCGGAGCGGGACCCGCCGCCGGGTCCGGCCCGGCTCGAGCACCGCCCGGAGCCGCTCGCCCAGGGGCGAGCTCCCGGCCATCCCGAGCGCGCCGGCCTGGACGCCCGTCGAGCGCCAGCGGGCCACGGCCAGCAGGTGCTCGGCGTAATCGCAGGGCGAAGAGCCCCCCTCGACCACGCGGTCGTCGCAAGCCCGCTCACGTTCGAGCCGCATCCGACGGACCGCCAGCCACGCCAGCGGGTCGAACCAGTGGAGCGCGCAGGCCAGCCGGGCGACCATCTGGGTCAGGTAGTCGTGGCGCTGAACGTGCGCGAGCTCGTGCAGCATGACATCCCGCTGGAGCGCGGGGGACCACGCGTCGGCGCCCCGCGGGAGGAGGATCGTCGGCCGGACGATGCCCCACATCATGGGCATCGTCGCTTCCGGGCCGCGGAGGAGCCGCACGCGGCGCGACAACCCGATCTCCCCCGAAAGGCGGATCAGGAGCGCCGCCCAGGGTCCATGATCCAGGGGGGTCGCCGCGCGGGCGACCCAGCGGACGCGAAGCCGCCCCACCAGGAAGGCCCCGAGGGTGGCCGCGGTGCCCGCCAGCCAGAGCCAGCCCAGTCCGCGCGGGAGGTCGGGCGCCCCGGCCACGGCCGGCATCGATCCGGATACGGTCGGCGGTTGCCGCGCCGGCAGGATCGCGAGACTCCAATCGGGGAGGAGCCATTGGAGGAGAGGCAGGGCAAGGACGGCCGCCAGGCCGATCGACCACACGAAGTGGCGCGCCGCGGCGGAGGCGGACCGCGCCCCGGCGGCGACCGCGCCCGTCAGGGCCAGGACTGCCGCCCCCTTGAGCGCCATGTCGAGCAGGACGGGCTCCATGCCTAGCGACCCTCCTTCCTGGCATCCTCGATCATGCGTGCGAGGCGGTCGAGCTCCTCCTTCGACAGGTTGGACGACGAAACGTCCAGGAGCGTGGCCACCGCCTCCTCTACGGAGTTGTCGAAGAACGTCTTCAGCACGCGTTTCGCGGCCGAGCGACGGGCCGTCTGGACGGGAACCGTGGCCCGGTACTGATAACGGGGCCCGTCCTGCCGGTGTTCAAGGTGGCCCTTTTCCTCGAGCACCCTGAGCATGGCGCGGACTGCGCTGTAGCCGGGCGGATCGGGCAGCCGCCGCTGGACGTCGGCCGCCGTCACCTCCCCGATCTCGTACACGATGTCCATGATCTGCCGCTCCCGGCGGCTCAGATCGACGTGCGTTGCCCTTTTCATCTCGACCTCTCGGGTGGCGTTCGGCGCTGTGCTGCATTTCTAGCAGTGCTAACTTTCTAGCATATGCGGGCCGGCGTGTCAACCCTCCCCCGAAACCGTGGTTCGACGGCGGGTCCTCCTGCTATCTTCCCGGCGATGGTGTACTTCCTGATCCCGGCCTTCGACGAGCAGGAGACGCTCGGCCTCGTCCTGTACAAGCTGCGCCAGATCATGGCGGGCGTGCGGCAGGAGTTCGTGGCGATCGTCCTGGACGACGGCTCGACCGACGGGACCGGAAAGGTGGCGGACGCGTACCGCCGGCTGGTCCCGCTCAAGATCCTCCGGCATGCCCGCAACGAAGGGTTCGGGCCCAGCCTGGACCGGCTGCTGCGCGAGGCGGTCCGGATGTCCCAGCATCCCGAGAGCGACGTCGCCATCCTGGTCGAGGCCGACTTCTCGATCACCCCCGATGCGGTGCCGCGGATGATCCGCGAGATCGAGGCCGGCGCCGATCTCGTGATCGGGGCCCGCGGTAGGCCGGCCCGCGAGAGCGAGGCCATGCCCCGCCGGCGCCGGTTCGGCGACTGGATCGCGTCCTCGATCCTGAGGGCGACGATGCCGATCCCGGGCGTCACCGACTACACCTCGACGCTGAGGGCTTACCGCGTGGGAACTCTCAAGAAGGCCGTGACCGCCCATCAGGAGGGGCTGATCACCTCCCGGGACACGGCGGCCAACGTCGAGCTCCTCCTCCGGTTGGCCCGTTTCCACCCGACCATCGTCGAGGTGGAGGCCGCCACGCGATGCGACATCCGCCCGCGGGAGTCACGACATCGCCTGAAGCGCGCGCTCCGGAGCGAGCTCAGCCTCACCGGCCGCGTGGATCGGGTCGCCGCCCCACCGCGCTGAGCTCGCGCGTTCCCTGGGAGGGAACACGCGCCTTTGGGGATCGTATAAAGCGCCCATGAATCGAATCTTCGGCATCATCATCCCGACACTCCTCGGTGCCCTCCCGGTCGCGGCCCAGACCACGGTCGTGAACGACCGCGTGGTGGCCTTCAGTCCGGGCGAGCGACTCGAGTACGCGGTCTCGTACGGGCCGGTCCCGGCGGGGACCATGGAGCTTCATGTCGTCGAGCTGACTTCTCTGGGCGACCGACCGGCCTACCACTTCGCCTCCGCGGTAGAGAGCAACCGGGCCGTCTCCTACGTCTACCAGATCGAAGCGCGGGAGGAGGCGTGGCTCGACGCCGACCGCCTCCACTCGCTGAAGTACCTCCGTGACTCGGTCGAGAAGGGCAAGGAGCGGGACCGCTCGTACACCTTCGATCAGCAGCGGAACGTCCGCCTGGACGCCGAGGGCGAGTCCCAGCCGACCAGCCCCAACGCCGTCGACCAGCTGTCGATGATCTACTACCTGCGGCTCCTCCCCTATGACCAGGGGAGCCGGTTCACGCTCCGGAACCAGGCCGATCCGAACGACAACCCGCTCACCGTGCGGGTGCTGAAGCGGGAGCGGGTCAAGGTGCCCGCCGGGACCTTCGACACGTGGGTCGTCGAGCTGGGGCTCCGGACTGACAGCGGTGTCTTCAAGAAGGGCGGGGACAACCGCCTCTGGCTGACCGCGGACTCCCGGCATCTGCCGGTGAAGATCACGAGCAAGATCGGGCTCGGGAACTTCGTGGCCGAGCTGGTGAAGTACGAGCCCGGCAAGGCGATCACCGCCCGCTAGGTCGACGGCCGCGTTGACGGATTCCGCGCGCCGCTCCTAAACTCCCCCCCGATCGTCCGCGGCCCGCCGCGCTCTCACGAAACCCCCGGACCGGACCGACGACCGTGACGTCACGCTATGAGGCGGCGGACCTCGGATCCGTCGCGCCGATCCCCTTCTCCGCCCGTGAGAACAAGGTCTCCGTCGGCCAGTTCGGCGAGGTCCTGGATCCCGCGCCGGCCATCGCGCCGCTGATCGCGGCCCTGCCCGACGTACTGGCGGCCGCCGACCTGCGCCGCGTGGTGGAGCGGTGGTCGGCCTCGCTGGACGCCTCGCGGGCGGTCGTCCTGCTGGTCGGCGGACACGTCGTCAAGACGGGCTGCTCTCCCTTCCTGATCGACCTGATCGAGCGCCGGTGGGTGACCCACCTCGCGTTCAACGGGGCGACCGCGATCCATGATTTCGAGATCGCCTGCTTCGGCGAGACGTCCGAGGACGTGGCCGGCAACCTCGCCGACGGCACGTTCGGCCTGGCCGACGAGACCGGCCGCTGGATGGCCGAGGCCGCCGCGCTGGCGGTCAGGGAGGAGCTCGGCCTCGGCGAGGCCCTCGGCCGTTGGCTGGTCGAGCGCGATCCCCCCGTCGCGCATCGCGAGTCGAGCGTGCTGGCGGCCGCCTTCCGGAACGCGGTGCCGCTCACCGTCCACGTCGCGATCGGCGCCGAGATCGTGCACCAGCATCCGGCCTGCGACGGGGCGGCGCTCGGCGCGGCCAGCCACCGCGATTTCCGCATTCTGGCGGCCGGCCTGCGTGACCTGGACGGCGGGGGCCTGGTGGCCAACCTCGGGTCGGCCGTCGTCCTGCCCGAGGTGTTCGTGAAGGCGCTGAACGTGGCCCGGAGGCTCTGGTCTCCGATCCGATCGTTCACCGCCGTCGACCTCGACATGGTCCGCCACTACCGTCCCACCGTGAACGTGATCGGCAGGCCGGTCCTGGAGGGCGGCGAGGGCATCCACCTGACCGGTCACCACGAGATCACGATCCCGCTCATCTACTATGCCCTCCGCGCCCGGCGGGACCGGTGAGCCTTCGTGCTGGGGCCTGGATCGCGGGGGTGGAGGCCCGGGAGGCGATCGACCGGCTGGTCGTGGAACTCGTCGAGGGTCGGGCCCCCTGAGCCGAACGGACGCCGGCGGCCCCCTCGCCTTCCCGCCGCCCGGCTATCGTCGCTGGCGCCAGGACCGGCGCACCGTGGTCGCCGCCGAGCCGGTGGCCGGGGCCGTACGGGCCGCGCTCGAGGCCGCGCCTTCGCTGGTCGCGTGGGCGGCGGCCCGGGCCGAGCTCTCGCAGCCGGGAGGCCGCGGGGCCGTATACCTGGCGCGTCTCGCCGGTCGCCGGGTGGCGGTCCGGCACGCCAGGCGCGGCGGCTGGATGCGGTGGCTGGGCGACCGCTACCTCGACCGCCCGCCACGTCCGTTCCGGGAAGTCGCCGTGAGCGCGCGGCTTCGCGCCGCGGGGGTCGCCACGCCCGAGGTCCTGGCCGCGGTCGTGACCCCGGCCCGCCCCGGCTACCGGGCCGACCTGGCCACCGAGTGGATCGAGCCGGGCCACGACCTGCGCGCCCTCCTCGCGCCGAACGTGTACCCCGCGGAGGCGCGCCGGGCCGGCCTGGAAGCCGCCGGGCGGGAGGTCGGTCGCGCTCACCGGGCGGGTCTGGACCATCCCGACCTCAACGTCGGGAACCTGTTCCTCGAGCCCGCCGATCCCGGCTGGCGGGCCTGGCTCCTGGACCTCGACCGGGCCACGATCGGCCGCCGCTCCCCGGACACCCCATCGCGGAACGTCGCCCGGCTGGTCCGCTCGCTCGAGAAGGAACGGCGAGCGGGCGCGATCGCCTGGGACGCGGAGGATCTGGACGTCTTCCGGAGGGCCCACCGGGCCGGACTCGAGAACGGTTGAGAAGCAGGTCCGCGGCGTTCCTAGCGGCGGACGGCCGTAGGCCCGGCGGTGGCGCCGCTTCCCGAACCCGGATGCGCGTCCGCGCCGGGATCCGGCCCGCTCGCCGTGACGACCGGCGGCAGCGCGAACCACCCACCCCCGGTCTGCTTTTCCAGCCACGCCATCCCGGTCAGGAGCGCCATGCTCCCGGCCAGCATCCCGAGCACGATCACCACCACCACGTACGGGACGGGATGGCCTTCCGGCGGCCGATCGAGCGAGAGCTGGACCAGCACGAGCGAGGCGGCGTTGAACATCGTGTGGACTACGACCGCCGACAGCAGGGACCGCGTCGTCAGCACGAGCCAGGCGAGCACCAGGCCCAAGAAGAAGGTCGGCAGGACCTGCCACGGGTTGTACAGGTGGAAGAACGCGAAGAATACCGCCGTCCAGAAGCTCGCCGACTGCGGGCCGTACCGCCGCGCGAGCCCGTTCAGGATGACCCCACGGAAGAGGGCCTCCTCGAGCACCGGGGCGATGATGATCGCGATGATCAGGGTGGCGAGGCTGTCGGCGGGGTTGGTCAGCTCGAGCAGGTCGCGGAGAATGGCCTCGAACTCCGCGGGCACCGGCACGAAGCGTTGGATCACCACGTAGATCTCGCTGAAGACGGTGACCGCGCCGATCAGGATGAGCAGGAGCGGGGGCACGTGCCGAACCTCGAGCCCCCGGAACCCCAGCGCCTCCCGCCAGGGTCGGTCCGACCGGAAGACGGCCCACGCGGTCACCGTGGCCAGCGCGAGCTGGGTCGGGACCGCCATTCGCGCGATGTCGGGCCAGGTCGGGAAGATGTAGTAGGTAGCCTGGAAGAAGAGACCGCCGAGGACGATGACCGCGCCGAGCAGAAGGAGCGTACGCAGGAGCCCGGGATAGGGGAGGCGGTCCTCCCCTCCCGGGCCGCGTCCAGCTCCGACGTCTTCGACGGGTCCGTCCATGACGGGCGGCAATCTAGCCGCTCGTCCGTGAGGCAGCGATTCGGGTCTCTCGCGGACGCGCTATTCCAGCGTGAAGAAGATCTCCTCGCCTTCCCGTTCCACGCTCAAGTTGAGCTCGCCGTTCTCGCGCCAGGACGCGTCCAGCGCGGCTTGGGCGGCCCCCACGTCGCTCCCGACCTGCCGGCCCTCGATCGTCCGTACGACGTCCCCCTCGAGGACCCCGGCGCGGGCGGCCGGGGACCCTTCGTCCACGTAGGCGACGAAGATCCGCCCCTCGAAGGTCGCTCCCAGATCGATCCCGGCCTCGCTGCCCGTCGTACGCTCGCGCTCCGGCGACGCCTGGACCGGAAGGTCGGCCTGGCGCAGATACGCCTCGCGTACCCGGAAGATCTCGCTCCCCTCGGGGTTGGCCGCCAGCCAGTCCGCCAGGGTCGCCGTCCGGGACAGCCGGTGGCGGGGCGCCAGCTCCTCGACCACGAAGCCGTGGCTCGGGTTGTACGCCCGCCACATCTCGTCCGCGGCGGCCCGCTCCAGCCGCTCCTCTCCCCACATGTCCTCCAAGGTCCGGTAGACGAGCCAGTTGACGAGCGCCTCGACCGCGAAGTCGCCCTCGGACATGAGCGGGTGATCGTAGGCCGGGTCGCGCCCGTCTTCGGGCAGGAAGTCGGGGTCGTCCAGCATGTGATGGGCGAGCTGATGGGCCAGGATGAGCGCCCGGACATCCTCGTCTTCCGGGACCGGTACCTCGCGACCTCCCGGCGCCCGTATCGCGTCCAGCGCGAGGACCAGGGGATGCTCGATCGAGATCACCGGCCAGGTCCGGACCAGATACACGTCGATCTGGCGCGACGGCCACCCCAGCCCGGCCAGGTCCTCCAGCCGCTGGAGGTAGAGCGGACCCCACTCGCTCCACCGGTCGGTGATCGTCCCGGCGTGCTCGCGCGCCCACTCGAGGTCCTCCTCGAGCCCGCCTCCGCCGAGACCGTACCGGTCCGGATACGCCGTCTGGAGGAGCTCGGCCGCCGCCTCCACCTGGAATCGGACGACCGGGATCGCCGCCTCCTGGGCCGCCAGCGGCGCCGCCAGGAGGTGCGCCACCAGGGCGAGCCCGGCGGTGACCGGCGTCGACTTCGAACGCATCGCCTGCCCCGTCTCCCCGCCAAAGTCTATATTTCACGATTGCATGTTCTTACTTCGTACGCCGCGTTGTACCTGATTCCGTGGGAGCCGGTTCCGTGACCACCGTCGCCGAGAAAGACGTCATCCGGACGATCCGCAAGGTCAAAGATCCGGACAGCACCAAGGATCTGATCTCCCTGGGCCGGATCAAGGAGCTCAGGATCCAGGGTGGCGAGATCGCGTTCAAGGTGCTGGTGGATCCGGAGCGGCCGCTCTCCGAGACCGTCCTCAAGGACATCCGGAGCCAGCTCGAGGACCTCGAGGGCGTGGACCGGGTGGCGATCCGGCTCGAGCAGAAGGCCGGCGCCGGGGGAGCCCCGGCGAAGCGGCCCGCCCCCCAGGAGCCGATCCCCGGCGTCCGGAACATCATCGCCGTGGCGAGCGGGAAGGGTGGCGTCGGGAAGTCGACGGTGGCGGTCAACCTGGCGCTGGCGCTGGCCGATGAGGCCCGGGTCGGACTCCTCGACGCCGACATCTACGGCCCCTCCATCCCGACCATGATGGGCGCTCAGGGAGCACAGCCGACGGCGGTGGAGAAGAGGATTCAGCCGATCCCGCGCTTCGGGATCCAGCTCATGTCGCTGGGCTTTCTGGTTCAGGACGTGGAGTCGCCGATGGTCTGGCGCGGCCCCATGGTCCACTCGGCCCTGACCCAGTTTCTGCGTCAGGTGGACTGGGGCGAGCTGGACGTCCTCGTCGTCGACATGCCCCCGGGCACGGGAGACGCGCACCTGACCCTCACCCAGTCGGTGCCTCTGACCGGAGCGGTCATCGTCACGACGCCCCAGGAGATCGCGCTCATCGACGCCAAGAAGGGGCTGCGCATGTTCGACAAGGTCGGAGCGCCGATCCTCGGGATCATCGAGAACATGGGGACGTTCGTATGCCCGGACTGCCGGGCCGAACACGCGATCTTCGGCGCCGGGGGCGGTCGCGCGACGGCCGAGAGGTTCCGCGTGCCCTTCCTGGGCTCGATCCCCCTCGATCCGTCGGTCACGCCCAGCGGTGACCGGGGCGAGCCCATCGTTCGCTCGGCCCCCGACTCGCTCGTGGCGCAGCGCTTCCGGGAGATCGCCCACCGCGTGCTGGCCGCGGCGGGCTGAGCGGAACCCGGTGCCCGAGGCGACGAAGGACGCGGAGCGAAGGGCCACCCCGGCCGAGGCGGCGAGCGAGGCCCAGAAGCGACTCGACCAGCTGCTCGGTGCCGTCGACCTCGAGCGGCCGGTCGCCATCTACACCCACGACCACCCCGACCCCGATTCGATCGCCAGCGCCTACGCCCTCCAGCACCTCCTGAACCGCCGCCTCCAGGTCGAGCCGATCATCGCCTACGGCGGACGGATCGGCCGCGCCACCAACCGGGCGATGGTCGACCAGCTCGGAGTTCGTCTCTATCCGCTCGCCCGGGTTCGCACGGCCGATTACGGCACCCATATCCTGATCGACACCCAGCCTGAGACGGGGAACCATTCGATCCCCGCGGACTTGCCGATCGCGATCGCGATCGACCACCATCCCATTCGTCCGGAGACGAGCCGCGTCCGGTTCGCCGACGTCAGGACCGAATACGGATCCACGTCGACGATCATGTACTATTACCTGAAGGCGGCCGGCCTCGATCTGCCCACCCGGCTGGCCACCGCGCTTCTCGTCGGGATCAAGTCG
Organism: Gemmatimonadota bacterium; assembly: GCA_035281565.1. Classification (GTDB taxonomy): domain Bacteria; phylum Gemmatimonadota; class Gemmatimonadetes; order JACCXV01; family JAHWKZ01; genus DASRVA01. The sequence continues at coordinate 4,721 of DATEDS010000171.1, read as the reverse complement.
GACACGCGCAGCCTTGAGCGGGAGGCGAGCGAGGCGGACCTCCACGCCTATCTCGAGATCTTCCCCAACGCCGACCTGACCCTGCTCACCCGGATCGAGAACCCGCTCATCCCGCGCAGCCACTTCGAGGTCTTCCACAAAGCGCTCGAGGAGAGCGAGATCGTCGGCGATGCGGTGGTCACGGACATCGGGGAGATCGACAACGCGGACGTCGTGGCCGAGCTGGCGGACTTCCTGATTCCTCTCGAGCACGTCGACTACGCGCTGGTCATGGGACGCCACAGGGATCGGCTTTACCTGAGCCTCAGGACGAGGGACGAGGCGCACGACGCCGGCCGGCTCATCTCGACCGTGGTGGGTGACCTGGGGACGGCCGGCGGGCATGGCAAGATGGCCGGGGGGCAGGTGGATCTGGATCCGGAAGCCGAGGACCCGGCGGACGAGATCCGGCGCCGGCTGAAGGTGGCGCTCGGGCTGGACGCGGGAGCCGCCGGAAAGCCGCTGATTCGAGACGGCAAGGGGTAGGTCGGACGCCGCGGGCCTGACGCCCGCGACGAGGTTCGCGGGCCGTTGTCAGCGGCGTCTAGCGGCTGTAGAAGCTCTCCGTGCCGTACACCTGGTACCGGCCCCCCTCCCACACGTACATCGCGCTCGAGCGACCCGGAAAGATGAGCTCGACGGCGGCGTTCTTCAGCTGCACGCCGCCCGCCTTTCCGACGACCGGGTGGCGGCCCGACGGAACCGCGCGGAGATGTACGTCGCCCGACGGAAGGCGCGTGTAAAGGGGCCGCATCTCGTACCCGTCCCCGGTGGAATGAAAGACCACCAGCGCCGAGCGGTCGGGGCCCCGGACGACGGCGGCCACGTCCTCGCGGCCATCGCCGTTGAAGTCGGCCCGTACCGACAGGTCGTCCCCCTCGGGGATCGTCATGTCGGGACCGAATGCGCGGACGGCGCTCTGAAGCGCGTTCTCCTGAGCGGCCGCGGGTGCGGCGAGGATGAGAGCCGCCAGGCCGACGACGGCGGCTGCGTGGCCGGTGGATCGGATACGGGTGTTCATGATCGGATGGGGCCTCCTTCGTGCTCCATTATACCCCATGGGCGCGAAATCGGTGCTGCGGGGGGCAGTGGAGGGAGCCGGTGGCTTCGCGCCTGCGGCACCTTTATCTTCAGGTCGTGCTGAACCGGCTCCGAGACTACTTCCGCGAGGAGGAGCGGACGTATCAGATCCTTCTCGAAGAGGAGGAAGACGGTACGTTCGTTGCCACTTCTCCCGCCCTGCCCGGGTACGTCGCCTACGCGACCTCGGAGGCGGCCGCCATCCGGAAGGTCCGGCGGGCCATCCGGCGCAGCCTGGAGGGGATCGCCGAGGACTACGACGGGAAGGGCGTCCGGAACGGCCGGGTCAGCCGCCACCGCGCCCACCTCTACCTGCACCGCCCCTTGGACACGACGACCAAGATCGTGGTGGCCTCGCTGGCGGCGACGGCGGTGTTGGCGGCGTTGTACGAGCTCCGCCGACGCCGCGACTGACCCGGGGCGCTCAGCGCCCCGTGCTTCCCTGCAGCAAGGGCGGGTTCCAGGCCGAGTACTCCGCCAGCCTCTCCGCGATCGCGTCCTCGATCGTCACCGCGCCCCACTTGCCGCGCGGCGTCCCGTTGCTGATCACCGAGAAGGCGAGCAGCTCCCCGTCCCCGGTCGTGACGTAGCCCGACAGGGCGGAGACACCGCGCAGCGTTCCCGTCTTGGTGCGAACGTTGCCGCGCGCAGCCGGCGTGTTGAGGCGTCTCGTGTCGCCATCGATGCCGGCGACCAGCAGCGATTCGTAGTACTCCTCGAACCGCGGATGGCCGTGCATCGCCACCAGGAGCTCCGCGGTGAGCTGCGCGGTCACCGCGTTGCGACGGCTGAGGCCCGACCCGTCATGGATGCGGAGGTTGTGGATGGGGAGGCGATGCTCCTCCAGAACGTCGCGGACGACGTCCGCGCCGTCGTCGAAGGAGCCCTCGTCGTCGAACACGGCGCCGAGGGTCTTCAGAACCTGCTCGGCGTAGAAGTTCTGACTCAGTTTGTTGATCACGCGGACGATCTCGATCATCCGCGGACTCGTGTGGCTCGCCAGGAGCTTCGGGGCGCGTAGCGGCCTGCGATTCCATTCGTGGACGACGGTGCTCGCGCCTTCGATCTCGATCCCGCCGCGCTCGAGCCGCTCGCGAAACACCGACAGGGTAAAGATGGCCGGATCCTCGACGGACACGACGTAGCGGAGTGGCGCACTGACGATCGAGATTCGCCCGTAGATCTCGTAGCCCCCGATGTCGGGGGCTCGGCGGACCCCGATCGAGCGCCCACCGCGGGCCCGCGTCGTGACGACACGGTTCTCGAAAGGAATGCCGTCGGTCGAGGGAACGAACGCGATCGAGGCCGGAGCACCGACCCAGCCGCCGGGCCGGACTTCGATGGTCACCACGTTGTCGTTGAACGAGAGCGCGCTCGGACGGGCCCCGTACCACCACAGCAGGTTGCTGCTCTCCCAGCCGGACGCAATCCTGACGTCGTCGAAGTATGACGCATCGCCGATGAGTCGGCCGCGTACCCGCGTGATCCCTTTCTCACGCAGCTCCTGCGCGAACCGGTCGAAGACATAGGTGACGCTGTCCCCATAGAACCGGCCCGAGATGGTCGGGTCACCGCGGCCGACCAGCACCAGGTCGCCGATCAGGCTTCCGTCCTCGAGGATCGCCCCGTCGCCGTAGACCGAGGTCGTGTACTGGAAATCGGGACCGAGCCGGTCGAGCGCCGCCGCCGTCGTGAAGAGCTTCATGTTGGAGGCGGGGACGAGCCCCCAGTCGGCGTTGTGCAGGTAGAGCGCCTGGTTCCGCTCCACGGAGTACACCGCAACGCCAAGGTCGCCCCCGCGGGCGCGAACCAGTGGATCGAGAAGCCGCGAGATCGCGCCCGGCGTCGCGCGGTAGGCCGGCTCCACGTCCGACGACCCCTGCCCGTGAAGCGGAGCCGTCCACGCCATCATGAGCAGCAGCCCACCCAGATTCCAGACGTTACGCATCAACCCCCCGTGGATTCCAAGGCCTGCAGTCGCCGCGTACCGGACTGCATCGCGGCCAGGAGGGCGATCAGGCAAAGGCCTCCCACCGCGATCATTCCGGCGGCCATGCCGGCGACCTCGGCGGCTCCGGAGCCCCATCCGAGCCAGGCGGCGCGGAAGGAATGATACACCGGCCATGCCAGAACGGTCACCGACACGAACACGAGCAGCGCGCTCAGGATCATGAACAGGAGCCCGGCGTACCCGGACGTGACCTGAGCCCCGTCGGCCGCGTCGAACCGCGGGTGCGCCGCACCCAGCCCGACCGCCAGCCCGACGATGGCGGCCGAGAGGCAGAGCACGGCCACGACCGCGAGGACGCTCATGGACCAGGACGTGTTGAGCACGGCGTTGGACAGCAGGACGACCATTTCCGCCACCAGCGCCACCGGCAGGAAGCCGCCCCAGAACTTGGCCCACAGGATCTCCGACCAGGACAGCGGGCTTGCCCGCAGGACCCACATCGTGCTCCCCTCCATGCTGAGCCCGGGCAGGATGAAACGGGCGGCGAGCGCGGCAACGACGAACCCCACCAGCGCGATGTTCAGAAACCCGAGCAGGTTGCGCATGAAGAAGCCGATCCCGTCCTCCGCCGCCTCCAATCGCAGGACCTGGAAGTTGTAGAGGTACATGGCGACCACCGCCACCAGCAGGAAGATCTGGGCCCACTGCGAAGGGTCGCGGAAGAAGGTCGCCGCGTCCTTCACGATGATGGCCCGGATCCGCTGCGGGAACGGTTGGGCGGCGAAGGTGATCGCCCCGTGCCACCAGGCCGGCCGGGTCCAGCGAACCCGGTGTCCCTCCTGCGATTTCGAGTAACCGGTCCGGTACATGGTCCGGAAGCCGGCCGCCGACCCGGCCACCATGACGAGGGTCGCGCCGACGAGCAGGCCGAGAGCGCGCAGCACCGCCCCTCCGTTGAACGTCGAGGTGAGCCCCAGGACCTCGGAGAGGATCCGTGAGGCCCAGTACGAGGGAAGCCATGGCAGCGTCGGGTTCGCGAGCGTGACGAGGTACTCGGCCCAGGTACCGAAGTCCTCCGGTCGGACGAACTCCTCGGGTCGAAGCATCCGCAGCATGATCGCCATCCCGACGAGGAAGGCGAGCGCGACCAGGGAGAGCAGGTCCCGCGCACGGCGGGCGGGGAACAGGTTCACCAGCGCGACGGCGACAAGTATCCCCGTCGCCGCCGCGATCATCACACAACACGCCACGGTCAGCACCAGCGAGAGGTAGTAGGCAGGTCCCCCCTCGAACACGATGCCGTACGCGACCCACACGGGGAGCGCCAGGAATATCCCCGTCCACGACGCGATCGTCGCCACCTCCACCAGCTTGGCTCCGAAGAGCCTCCTGAGCGGGATCGGCGATGAGAGCCAGAGGGGAAGGTCGCGAGCCAGGAAGCACTGGCCGAGTGCGGTCAGGAGCGCCGAGAAGACCAGGAACGCGAGCCACAACAGGAACAGGATCGAGAGCAGCTTGGACGCCAGGACGGCTCCCAGATCGGGGTCCACGGTCGAGAAATGGCGGAGGATGCGGGCGAAAGCCGTGTACGCCCCGATCCAGAAGAGCCCGCCGAGAGCCAGCAGCGCCACCGCCCGCCGCCGCGCGCCGG
>DATEDS010000170.1:0-7658 GCA_035281565.1 Gemmatimonadota bacterium | reverse complement strand
CGCGAGCCCGTGGACTTCCTGCGCTCGCTGCACAGCCAACTGCTGAGGTCGGCCAACGAAAACGAGCCCGACTTTCGCAATGCGCTCCTATTGGAGGAGAGCAGGAAGCGAGGCGAGAACATTCCGGCGACGACCTCTTATCCGGGCAATCTGCTCTATACCGAGCAGGCCAAGTACTCCGAGCAGGCGGGCCGATTCCTCGAAGCTTTCGCTCGATCCCAGATCAAGATCCTGATCTTCGAGGATTTCCAGAACGACAATTTGGGCGTCTATCGGGAGGTGTTGGAGTTTCTCGGCGTGGACGCCTCTTTCCAGCCGCGGGTCGTCAAGCTCCAGGCCCACCGGGGCGTACGCTTCGTCAAGCTGGCGAACTGGCTCACGTACCATGGCAACAAGAAGAAGGGGGCGTTGGGGCGGCGGGCTCCGAGCTGGCTGCTCGACCCCGTGAGGCGCATTATGGGCAAAGTCTTCTTCGAGGAAGCCGAGCGCCCCCCTCTCGATCCGGCGTTCCGACGAGAGCTCGCCGCACGGTTCAAGCCGGAGGTCATCCGACTGAGCGAGGTCTTGGGGGTCGATCTCGTCGAGAAATGGGGATACGACCAGGTCTAGTATGCCAAAGCCGGAAGTTCGCATGGCATCCTGGCGCGGGTGCCAGAGTCCCTCCCCCTCAAGTCACTCGGACGTATTCTGCGTAGCAGTCGAGGTAGTGACGCGCGACTGCCGGCCAGGTGAAGTTGGCCTCCAGCCGGGTTCGGGCGGAAGCGCCCATTCGGCCGCAGAGTTCCGGATCACCGACCAGGCGTACGAGAGCCTCACGGATCGCAGCGGTGTCCCGAGGCTCGACCAGCAGCGCCGTATCGCCGACCACCTCGGCGCAGCCGGTTCCCTTCGTCGTGATGATGGCCATACCCGCGCTCATCGCCTCGAGCAACACGATCGGGAAGTTCTCGGCCTCCGAAGGAAACACGTAGATCTGCGAGCTTTCGTAGAGATCGGTGAGCTCGTCCGAGTCGCGGTCCACCCATCCCCGGAAGCGGACGTTCAGGCGCAGTTTGCTGGCCAGTGACTTGAGGGCTTCGAGGTAAGGCCCGTCCCCCACTATGTCCACCTCGTAATCCAGCTCCAGCCCCTCCAGAGCGCGGAGGAAGAACTGGACGCCCTTGCGCTCGAGCATCCGGGTAACCACGAGAATCCGCTTCTTCTTCTGGACGCCCGGGCGGAATCGATCGATCGCGATGCCATTGGGGATGACGGTGGTTCGGGTTTCCGGCCTGGCCTCGAGGACGAGCGCACGGAGGACCTCACTGGGGCAGACGATGGTCTCCGCATCCTCGACGATGGCGCGCCACGCGGGGGCCAGGACCCGGTGGGCACGAAGAAAGCGATGGGGATTGTAACCGGGTACGTCGGAGCCGTGGCTCGTGACGAGATACGGGAGACCCGTGAACCTGCGCAGAAGAATGGAGAGAACACCGTCGGGAAGAATGAAGTGGGTGTGGTTCACGTCGTGGTTCCGCTTTCGCACCAGCCTCAGCGCGTACGGGAGAGCCGAGGCGATGTAGGTGGCCTGCTCGGCCATCGTGCAGTACGTCTCGCGGAGCCGAATGCAGGGCACGCGATGCACCTCGACCCCTTTTATGCGCTCGCGACGCGGCAGTCCACGGAATCCCATCGTCACCAGGTCCACTTCGTGGCCCATGCGGACGAGCTCGGCCGTCAGACCGCTCACGACACCGGCTCCGCCACCCCCCAGCGGCGGGAACTCGTAGCTCAGCATCAGGACGCGCACGAAGTGACCCTACCGCCGTTCCATACCTGAGAATTCCACACCCCGGGAGGACTGGGACTCCTCGGCCCACCCGGGACGCGACACGTACGTGCAGCGCCTGGCGGCCGGCTCGATCACGTGGTCGGCGTTCTGCATCCGGTCTCTGAACCTGTCCGGACTTCAATTACCGTGTATAGATAGCTTCGGAAGGGGTTGCCGGCAAAGAAGGCAAGGCGGTGCGTGCTGGCAGCAGCATGGTGCGCGGCGCCCGGTGCGGGACGCCCGGTTCGCCGCGCTAGGCGGGCACGATGAGCGCGGTGGCGTACATGATGATCACACCCGCCGCCGCCCCCGCGAGGATCTCTCCACGCCAGACGCCCGGCACGCCTTCCCGCGGCTTCGCCACCAGCCGGCCGACTTCGATCACGACCTGCAGGATCGCTCCCGCCCCCACTGCGAGAAAGATCGCCGCCCAGAAGGGGCTGAAGACCAGCCCGCCGATCCAGCACCCGAGCACGGCTGGCCCCCCGGCCAGGACCGTGAGCCCGGCGAAGTGGCGCAGTCGTGGCTCCCCGCGCAGGAGCGGCGCCGCGATCCCGATCCCCTCGGTGATGTTGTGGAGCGTGAAACCCACGACCAGGAAGGTCCCCAGGCCCACCGCGCCTGTTGCCAGCGCGGCGCCGATCGCCAGGCCCTCGCCCAGGTTGTGGAGCCCGATCCCGAACGCGATGAAGAATGCCACCGCGAGCGGCGAGAGGTCTCCGCCGTGAGCGCGGCGGCGGGCCGTGATCGCCAGCAGCCCGAGCAAGGTCGCCAGCATGACGATCCAGACCAGAATCGGCGCGTGATACGCCCCGGCCGCCTCGCCCGCCAGCTCGAGCGCCTCCGCCAGGGTGTCGATCGCCAGGAACACGAGCAGGCCGACCGTCAGCGCCAGGAGAAAGTCGATGCCGCGCCGCCCCAGGGCGCGCAGAAAGGGGTACGTGGCCAGCCCCAGGGCGACCGGAAGGACACCCACGTAGAGGCCCAGCAGGGCCAGCCGTCCGAACCAGCCGGGGGTCGCGCTGGGGGTCTGCGTGGCCACCTCGATCGTGGCGTCGAACGTGATCCCGTTCCGGGAGACGAGCCGCACCTCGTGGGTGTCGCCCTCGACCCACGGGTAGGGAATGTCGATCGTCGCGCGGCCGAGGCGATCGATCGTCGCCCCCCGGTCGATGGCGAACGCCCAGATCGCGTCGTCGATCGCCACCTGGTGGATGGTGACCGGGTCCTGTCCCCCGTTCACCACGTGCACGCGTATCCATCCGGCGTCCGGCAGCTCGATCCGCTCGACGGTCAGCTCCTCGATCGGCGGCACGGTTCGCTCGAGCCCCACGCCACGCCCGAGCAGGAAGGCGAGCAGGCCCACCAGCACGATGACCAGCGCCACCCCGAGGACGCGGCTATCCTTCGCGGACATCGAAGAACCCCATCCACCCGAGCTCGGCGAACTCGCTCTGATGCGCGTGGAACATGAACCGGCCCGGATAGCGGAAGACCAGCTCGAGAATGTGGCGCTCGCCCTGACAGAACATCACCGTGTCGGTGAACTCGGTCGGCTCGAGCCGCGTGCCGGTCCGGTAGACGTCGAAGAAGTTGGCGTGGATGTGGATCGAGTTGACCAGGTCGAACTCCAGCAGGTTGACGACGTAGAGCCGGACCCTCTCCCCGACCACCGCTTGCAGCGGATGGCGCATGTAGTGAAAGGCCACCGTGTTGACCGCATAGAACTCGTTCTCGTTGTCGAAATTCGTATCGAACCCGTTCATCACCATGACGTACTCCCGGGCCGGTGGTCGCCCACCCGGGGGATCGACGAGGAACGCGCCGTAGAGTCCCTTGTGGATGTGCCGCCTCAGCGGGGTCGTGTGGCAGTGGTAGAGGTGGAGTCCGAACGGCTCGGCGTCGAACTCGTAGACGAACCCGTGGCCGGGCTCGACGTTCTCGAAGACCCCGTCCATTTCGGCCCGATGGAAGCCGTGGAAGTGGATCGTGTGCGCGTGGCTCCCGGCATTGGTGAACCGGACCCGGATCCGGTCTCCCTCCGTGCAGCGGATCGTCGGTCCGGGCACCCGGCCGTTGTACGTCCAGGCCGGGAAATACACCCCCGGCGCGATCTCGATCTCCCGATCCAGGGCCACCATGTCGTACTCGCGAAGCGTCCGGCCGTCCGGCAGCCGGCTCACCTTCCCGGCGTCGAAGTGGGTGGCGAAGGCGCTCGGGTCGAACCCGCCCGGCCGGATGTCCTTGATCGGGCCCCCGCCTCCCGCCCCGCCGTGGAGGTGGGGGACCTCGACCCGGGGCTGGAGGAGGCCGCCGCGCCGGTCGGTCTGGGCGAACGTGGCGCCCCCGAGGGCCGCCGCGCCCGCCAGGGCGCCCCCCTTGAGGACGGCGCGCCGGCTGACCCTCTTCCGGCCGTGACCCCCTTCGGTCCGGCGTTCCTCGTGCTCGTGGATCTCGTTGGTCTCGTTCGACATGCGGATGTCCATCCGGCTTGACGTGGAGCGGGGGCCGCTGAATTAGACGAGACTAAATATCGCCCGTCGCGGGAGTTTCTGTCAAGCCGGGGGTTCCGGTCGATCGAGCCGGGCTGCCAGAAGCCCGAGCCGCTCGCGTAGGGCGCCGTCCTGCTCCGCGTCGCGGGCCGCCATGAAACGCTCCGCGACCACCGATCGCAGGGGCGCCGGAGGGCTGGCGCGCTCGACCGATCCGGTCAGGCTGCCGTCCAGCGGGGTCGTCGCGGTGCGGTAGTCGTCCTCGGCCGCCGTGTCCTCCAGCTCGAGGGCGAACTCCACCGCCTCGGCCGGACTCACGGTCCCATCCCGGACCCGCGCCAGGATGCTCTCGAGCCGCTCCTTCCTGCCGATCAGCCTGTCCCGCGGGAGATCGGCCTCGGCGAAATGCCAGCCCGCGCCCTTCAGCCGTCGCACCACCGTCAGCCGCTCGGCGCGGGCCAGCGCGCGAGTCGCCAGGATCTCCCACGCCCCGGCCAGCGCCGGCCGCCCGGCCGACCCGCGCGCCAGCTCAGAGAAGATCCGGCTCGCCAGGCGCTCCGTCGCCACCAGGGTCTCGACGACGAGCGTCGAATCGAGCACCGGATCGACGTGGACGAACGCGCGGTCGATCGACGGGAGCCGCTCCACCGCGTGACGCACCGCTCCCCCCACGTCGTGCGACTGGCGGGTCCGCATCTCTTCGTCCACCTCGACGTGGAGCTCGACGTGTACACGGTGTCCGACGTAGTGGCCGCGGACATCGTGGACGCCGTTCACGCCGGCGACGCCCAGGGCCGCGGCCCGGATCTCGCCGAGCAGCTTCGGGCCCGGGCTCGCACCCATCAGGTAATCGATGTTGCGGCGCCCGAACCGGTAGCCGCCGACCACGATCCAGATGCCGACCAAGGCACCCGCCAGCGCGTCCAGGACGGGCACTCCGGCCACCGCCGCGGCGACACCCGCCAGGGCCGCCAGCGAGGTCCAGATGTCGTTCTCCGACTCCACCGCGTTGGCCAGGATGGCCGGGCTGTCGAGGGCTTCCCCGCGCCGGCGGAGGTACCGCGAAAGGATCAGGTTGCCGAGTATGGAGAGGAGGAGCGTCCCCAACGCCAGAGCCGGCGCCCGGATCGGCTCGGCTCCCGCGACGATCCGCTCGAGCGCGGCGCGCGTCACCGAGACCCCAAGGATGGCCGTGAAGATGGCGACACCGAGCGCCGCCAGCGGTTCCGCCCGCTGGTGTCCGAACGGGTGCCCCGGGTCGGGGGCGCGCCGTGCGACGTGCACGGAGTAGGCGATCCCGACCGAGGCCGCGACGTCCACGAGCGAGTTGAGGGCGTCCGAGACGAGGGCCAGCGAACCCGACGCGATGCCGGCGCCGCCCTTGACCGCGAACAGGATGCCGTTCCCGACGATCCCGACGAGGGTCGCCCGTCCGGCCGCCCGATCCGCCTCCGTCGTCACTCCAGGGTCGGGATCGGCCTCGTCATGGGACGGGCATGTCCGGGGGGGATCTCGGGCTCGAGCTGGATCGTCGTGTGGGTGATCGCGTACCGCTCCCTGAGGACGCGGTTCAGCCGCGCCAGCAGCATGTCACGCGGCTGGCCGTGATCGCAGACCACGTGCGCGGAAAGGGCCGGATAGCCGGAGGTGATCGTCCAGACGTGCAGGTCGTGGACGCCGGCCACGCCCTGGACGCCCCGCAGGGCCTCGATCAGCTCGCCCACGTCGATCCCCGAGGGCGCGCCCTCCAGGAGCACATGGACGGCGTCCCGCACGACGTGCCATGAGGAGATCAGGATCAGGACCCCGATGACGAGGCTGGCCAGCGGGTCGGCGCGGGTCCACCCGGTGATCTGGATCACGATCGCGGCGGTCATCGCCCCGACCGAGCCGATCAGGTCTCCGACGACGTGCAGCCCGGCGCCGCGGAGGTTCAGGCTCCGTTCCGCCGGCCCGTCGCCCCGGTGGAGGATCCCGTACGCGACCACGTTCACCACGAGCCCGCCCGTCGCGACCGCCAGCATGGTTCCGGCCTCGACGGGAGCCGCCTCGCCCAGGCGCCGGATGGCCTCGATCACGATCCACGCCACCACGCCCCACATGATGAGGCAGTTGACGAGGGCGACCAGGATCTCGACCCGGCCGTAGGCGTAGGTGTGGTGCACGGTCGCCGGGCGGGTGGATACCCACAGGGCGCCAAGGGCCAGCGCCAGCGCGGCGACGTCGGTGAGCATGTGGCCGGCATCGGCCAGCAGCGCCAGGCTGCCGGTCATGATCCCGCCCACGATCTCCGCGATGCCGTATGCCAGCGTCAGCGCGAGGACAATCCGCAGGCGCCGCCGCTCGCCTTCCCGATCCGGTCCCCGGCTCGAGCCGCGATCACGCGGGGGGTGGGGATGGTCGCGCAACCGCAGGAAGCTAGCCCGATCTCCGCGGCTCGCGCGAGGGATCGACCGGAGGGCGGTCGAGCCCCGAACCGCCGGTCGCGTCAGGTCGCCGCGGCGGTCCCGGTGGGGGTCACCGCGACCGGCTCGACGGTGAGCCGCTCGGCCAGGTCGGCGACGATGGCGTCCCGGGATCCCGAGCGTCCGGACCACCGCAGCTCCGGGCCGTCCACCTGGACGAGCTCGACGTTCCTCTCCTGCGCCCATCGTTTGACGTGATCGAGGTCGGTGACGACCATGCGCGCGCCGAGCGTGAGAGCGCGGAGCTCCGACCGCCCGGTGTAGGGAACGTACTCGGCCGCCGCACGGTCCCCGTTCGATTCGCCGGCCAGGGGACGCGTCAGCAAGGAGTCGAACGCCGCGACGTTGTCGGGCGCAACCAGGAACTTCACCCGGCCGTGGGAGAGGAGCATGTCGACCAGGGTCGCGCAGGTCACCCAGCTCTCGGGCGGAAGCCCGGTCCAGCGCTGATCGAGCGCCACCAGCACGTAGCCGTCACGACGCGGCCGGGCATCCGACGGACGCCACGGCCGGATGACGACGCCGGAGTCGGACGATTGAACGTCCGAATCCTTGTGGCCCACCTTGGTGGCCAGACCGATCGTGAAGAACACCGTCTCCAGCATGATCAGGAAATCCAGCAGCAGCGACCGGTGCTGGATGTAGTAGAGGTCGTACTCGAGGTTCTCGTGGATCTCGGCGTGGCGGTCCGAGCTGAGCTGCCAGATCCCGGTGATCCCCGGTTTCGCCTCGAGGCGCTGCCGCTCGAGAGCGGTGTACTTCTCGACGATGAAGGGCATCTCGGGCCGCGGCCCGACGATGCTCATCTCCCCCCTGAGGACGTTGATCAGCTGCGGCAGCTCATCCATTCCGACCATCCGCAGGATTCGCCCCACCCGCGTGATCCGCGGG
>DATEDS010000169.1:0-7126 GCA_035281565.1 Gemmatimonadota bacterium | reverse complement strand
GGGCGCAGCTCCGCGGTGATCGCCGCGAGGTCGTCGTCCTGTTCGCCGATCTCAAAGGGTACACGGCGCTCAGCGAGAAGCTCGACCCCGAGGACGTGACGCTCCTCATGAACATGCTCCTCCAGCGCCTCGCCGGCGCGGTCTACGATTACGAGGGATACGTCGACAAGTTCATCGGCGATTCGGTCATGGCCCTCTTCGGCGCCCCGCTGGCCCACGAGAACGACGCCGAGCGGGCCGTGCTGGCGGGTCTCGCCATGCTCGACGTCATGGCCGATCACAATGCCGGCGCCGAAACGCCGCTCGCGCTCCGGGTCGGCATCCACCTGGGCGAGGTCGTGGCGGCGCACCTGGGGTCCGAGATGCAGCTCCAGTACACGGTGCTGGGGGACACGGTCAACGTGGCCTCGCGGCTCGAGTCGGCGGCCGAGCCCAACACCGTCCTCGTGAGCGAGGCCGTCCAGGACCGGGTCCAGGATCGGTTCGAGGAGGTCGAGTTGCCGCCGCTCACCCTGAAGGGGAAGAGCGAGCCGGTCCGCGCCTTCCGGATCGTCCGGTACACGGGGGGTGGCGTCTCACCGGCGCGCCCATGGAGCCCCTTTGCGGGCCGGCACGAGGAGCTCTCGCGCCTGAGGGCGTTCCTCGAGCGGACCACGATCCCTGCCGGGACGCTGGTCGTGGAGGGGGACGCCGGCAACGGCAAGAGCCGGCTGGTGGCCGAATCCCTGGCCGACTCCAGGCTTCGGACCCTGACGGTCGCCTTCTCGCAGATCCGCCTGCCCGGCCAGCGAGCCCCGGAGGTGGAGCTCTTCGACTACCTGGCGGGCCAGGGAGAGGGCACGGCCGAGGAGCGGGCGCGGGATCTCCTGGGTCCCGCCTTCGAGACGCACCGCCGCGGCATCGAAGGTCTGCTGCGGGAGGTCCATGGAGACGGGTCCGAGGCCCGGCCGTCGGGCGAGGACCCTCAGGCGGCGCGGCAGAACCGATGGCTCGCCCTGACGGCGCTGCTCCAGGCCGCCGCCCGGCGAAGCCGCCTGGTTCTCCTGTTCGAGGACATTCACTGGGCCGACGAGACGGCTCGCGAGCTGCTCGGCTTCCTGGTGCCCGCGGCGACCGAGCGGGGGATCCCGGTCCTCATGACCACCAGGCCCGTGGCGGAACCAGCCCCCTTCGCCGAGGTCGAGCGGCTCATGATCGGCCCGCTCGACGAGGCCGCGGCGGAGGCGCTCGTCCGCGGACGCCTCGAGGAGCTCGCACCCGAGGACCGTCGGGAGTTGATCCGGCGCAGCCAGGGGAATCCCCTGTTTCTCGAGGAGCTGATGCGGGACTGGGAGGACGCGGGCGCGGAGGCCCGGCGCTCGGTCCCGGGAACCGTTCAGGGACTCATCAAGTCGCGCATCGACCGGCTCGAGCCGCCGCTGCAGCTCCTGCTCCAGATGGCGGCGGTCCTGGGGACGCACTTCCCGACCCGCCTGCTGTCGCGGATGTACGCGCTCGAGTCCCAGCCGATCGGGTTCGACCCGGCCGTCACGGCCCTCCAGGAGCGGGGCTTCCTCGAGGAGCGGAGTCCGGAGGAGCGGGGATTCCGGCACGCGCTGATGCAGGAGGTGGCGTATGGGGGGCTGCTCCAGAGCGTGCGGAACGTCCTCCACGAGTCGGCGGCCAGGATCGGCGAGGAGTTCTTCGCCGATCGCCGTGATCTCGAGGCCGAGTTCTTCGCCCACCACTACTGGTCCGCCGGGCTCTCCGACGCGGCCCTCCCGCACCTGTGGAGCGCCGGCCGGGCGGCGTTCTCCCGCTACGATCTGCCGACCGCCGAGAAGTACCTCCGCCGGGCGGCGGTGGTCCTGGGCCCGGATCCCCACGCCCTCCCGGATCCCGCCGAGCGGGCGGGCTTCGCCCAGACGATCGGCGACGTGCTGGTCCAGCGCGGGGACCTGGCCGAGGCGGAGACCTGGTTCGGCCGGCTGGAGGAGCGCGGACGGGCGGAGGAACGCCCGGAATGGGTCGTCCGGGGAATGGAGCGGCGGGCCCGGGTGGCCTGGTACCGCGGCGACCTGCCCGAGTCGGCACGCCTCTACGAGGCGGGGCTGAGGGATCTTCCGGAGGGAGAAGCCGGACTGGCGGCCGACCTCCACAACGGTCTGGGGGTGGTCCACCACTACCAGGGACTGCCCGAGCTCGCCTTCGACCACATCTCGCGGGCCCTCAAGCTCCGCGAGGGCGGCGGCGACCGGCTCGGGATGGCCAAGTGTCTCCTCAACATGGGGAGTGTCTTTCTGGACCTGCAGGAGGATCTGGACAGCGCCGAACGGTATTACCGCGACGCCTACGAGGCGGCGGAGTCGATCGGTGATCGGCAGATGCGCTATTCGGCGCTGAACAACCTGGGTCGGGTGGCGACCGAACGCGGGGAGTGGACGGAGGCGCTGGAGACCCTCGACCGGGCGGAACGGATCCTGGAGGAGATCGGCTGGTCCTTCGCCCGTTACGTGACGCTCCAGAACCGGGCCGACTGCGAGATCGCCCTCGGGCGGCTCGGCGACGCGATCCGTCATCTGCGCATATGCCGTGACCGGGGGGACACCGTGCTGGGCCCGGTGAATCGGGTCACCACCCGGATCTTCCTGTTCGATGCCTGGTACCGGATGCTCGCGGACGACCGGGCGGCGGAGTGGCTGGTGGAGGCGCGCGCGGTCGTGGACGAGACCGCCAGGCCGGAGGAGATCCACGAGATCCTCCTTCGGGAAGGCCGGCTCCTCGCCGCCGCCGACCGGTGGGAGGAGGCGGTCGAAGTCTTCGCCCGCGCCGAGGCCGAGGCCCGCCAGCACGCCGCTCCGACCCAGCTCGCCCTGGCCGCGGCCCACCGGCGCCGGGCCATGATTCGCGCCGGCCGGCCGGATCCCGGCCGCCAGGCGGGGGCGGACGTCCGAAGCCTTCCCTACGCGACCCTCCTGCTCTGGCTGGAGGCCGACGCCGAAGCCGCGCTCGAGCCGGGATCCCGGTCGGTCGAAATGCTGGGGCGGGTCGTGGAGCAGGCGGCGCGGATGGGAATCGTTTCGCTCGAGCGGGCCGCCGCCGAACGGTTGGCCGGCGTCCATGCGGCGCAGGGCGACGCCGCGGCGGCGGCCCTGGCCCTGTCCAGGGCCGTCCGGGCCATGCTCGTCCTCGCGGAGAACCTGCCCCCCGAACGGCGCGACGCGTTCCTAGAGCATCCACGGAATGCCCAGCTCGTCGCCCGTGTCGAGCCGGCCGACCGCGCCGGCACGGCCCCGTGAACCCCCCGCCGGAGCGCTTGATTCCGGCCGCGGGCCCGGCTTAGATAGATCCCACGAGAAGCGGGTCGAGGCAGTCGCAGATGCGTTTCCCCACACCCCGGAGGCGACCATGGCGCGCAAACTCCTGACCGAGACGATCGGGACCTTCTTCCTGGTTCTGACGATCGGCCTCGCCGTGATCGGGGAGATCCCGGTTGCGCCCCTGGCCATCGGGTCCGCGCTGATGGTGATGGTGTACATGGGTGGACACGTCTCGGGAGCGCACTACAACCCGGCGGTGACCCTGGCCGTGTGGGCGCGGGGAGCGATCGGGACGGGACAGGTGGTCCCTTACTGGATCGCCCAGCTGGTGGGCGCCTTCCTGGGCGCGGCGGCCGCCTGGGCCATCACCTGGGAGACGTTCGCGCCGGCCCCCGGGCCGACCGCCACCGTCGCCGGAGCGCTCCTGGTCGAGCTCCTGTTCACCTTCGCGCTCGCCCTGGTCGTCCTCCAGACGGCGACCGCCCCCGAGACCAAGGGGAACTCCTTCTACGGCCTGGCGATCGGTTTCACGGTGGCGGCCGGGGCGTTCGTGGGCGGCGGGATCTCGGGCGGCGCGTTCAACCCGGCCGTGGGTCTCGGCCCGATCCTGTTCCGGGGCCTCGTGGACGGCGGGACCTTCGCCAACGCCTGGCTCTACGTGGTGGCCCCGCTCGCCGGCGGGCTCGTGGCGGTGGCGGTGTACCGGTTCCAGCGGCCCGGTGGGGCGGAGGCGGGTGTTTGAACGTCGGCGACTTCATGGAGGAGGTGATCCGGCGCAGCGGGGGCGAGCCGGAATTTCACCAGGCCGTGCACGAGGTCGCCGAGAGCGTCATCCCGGTCATCGAGGCCAACCCACGGTACCGCGAAGCGCGGATCCTGGAGCGCATGACCGAGCCCGACCGGGTCATCATGTTCCGGGTCGTGTGGGAGGACGATTCGGGCGCCGTCCAGGTGAACCGCGGCTACCGCGTCCAGTTCAACAACGCGATCGGCCCCTACAAGGGCGGCCTCCGGTTCGATCCCTCGGTCAACCTCAGCATCCTCAAGTTCCTTGGGTTCGAGCAGACCCTGAAGAACAGCCTCACGACGCTGCCCATGGGCGGCGCCAAGGGCGGCTCCGACTTCAACCCCAAGGGCCGGTCGGACGACGAGGTGATGCGCTTCTGCCAGTCGTTCATGACCGGCCTCTTCCGGTACATCGGCAAGGACGTGGACGTCCCGGCCGGCGACATCGGCGTCGGGGCACGGGAGATCGGCTACCTCTTCGGGCAGTACAAGCGTCTCCAGAACGAGTGGACGGGCGCGCTGACCGGGAAGGGCGCGGCCTACGGCGGCAGCCTCCTGCGGACGGAGGCGACCGGCTACGGCGCGGTGTACTTCGCGCGCGAGATGCTCGGCGAGCAGGACGACGACCTGGAGGGGCGGACCTGCGTGGTGTCGGGCTCCGGGAACGTCGCCCAGTATGCGGCCCAGAAGCTCCTCGAGCTGGGCGCGCGGGTGGTCTCGTTCTCGGACCGGCAGGGTACGGTGTACGAGCCGGATGGCGTGACCGCCGACAGGCTCGCCTGGCTCATCGACCTGAAGACCAACCGACACGGTTCCCTCAGCGAGTACGCCGGCGAATTCGGCCTCGAGTGGAGAGAGGGGGAGAAGCCGTGGTCGATCCCCGCCGAGCTCGCCTTCCCCTGCGCGACCCAGAACGAGATCCAGGAGAAGGACGCCATGACGCTGGCCAAGGGGGGCTGCCGGGCGGTCTGCGAGGGCGCGAACATGCCGGTTTCCCCGGAAGGCGCGCGGGTGCTGGCCACGGCGGGGATCCTGCACGGCCCCGGCAAGGCCGTCAACGCGGGCGGGGTGGCGATCTCGGGCCTCGAGATGACCCAGAACGCGATCCGGATGAGCTGGTCGCGGGAGGAGATCGACGAGCGGCTCCAGCGGATCATGCGCCGGATCCACGAGCAGTGCCTGGAGCACGGACGGTCGAACGGCCGGATCGACTACGTGCGGGGGGCGAACGTGGCGGGGTTTCTGAAGGTCGCCGACGCCATGCTCGCCTATGGGGTGCAGTAAGGCCGCTGAAGACGGGCGATATCTGCGTTGCGCTCCCTCGGCGGCCTTGCGGCGTACGTTTCCGTACGCCTCAGGCCTCCTCGGTCGCGCGCCTTGATCTCGCCCGTCTTGAGCGGCCTCGCCGTTTAAGGCCTCTGACCCTTCAAGAGCCAGGCGAAGGCGGTCTCTAGGGCGGGCTTCCCGCCGGTCTCGGTGATCCGGCCGTGGCCGATGATCACGCGATCGAAATCCCAGGTCAGGATCCGCTCGAGCGCATCGCGCGCCGCCGGCCGGTCCGCGAGGAGCATCCGCAGCAGCCGGCTCACGGCGAGCCGCTCGTAGTAGCCGAAGGCCCGGGCCAGGGCCGTCGTCACCAGGCCGCGACCGGCGGGGACGTGGAAGCACAGGTCGGTCAGGATGAGGGTCCGGCTCGGCCGGTGGAGGAAGACCACCTCACGGTAGTCGCCCCGGATCGGGAACACGGCCTGATCCAGCTCTCCGGCCCACTCGGGCTCGGGCAGGTCGCCGAGGGTGCGGTCGAAGGCCAGGTCGGGGCGTTTCCTCGGAAGGCCCGGCGAGGCGACCAGCGCGGCATCCGGATAGGCCGCGGCGTACGCCTCCATCCAGCGCCGGTGGGTCCGGCTCGGCGAGACCACGAACGCGACCCGCCCCAGGCTGTCCAGCCAGCCGGCGACCTCGGTCGTGAGCCGGCCGACGGAGTGCAGCCACAGCCTCCCGCCCTCGAGCCGGACGACCGTCATTCGCCGGCCGAGCTCCATCCCCATCGCCTTCATGGGGTGCTCGGCGACCCACAGCCCCTCGGCCAGGGCACGCGTGAAGACGGGGGTCGGGTCGGAGGATGCGGGCACCGGGGGCGGTCAACCTAGGGCCCGGGGCTCGCCGGGGGGAGCCGTGGTGTTAGATTCCGCCCGGGCCGTGGCTCTTGCGCGCGGGCCATGATCGTTTTACGAAGAGGGGGGCAGAGCGCAGCCCCCGGGTCCGCTCGCGGACGCCACCCCTCACCGTCACCGTTTCCGAGTCACACCGACCCTGACCTCTTCTGGGAGAGCGAAGGATGGCGCAGCAGAAGAAACGGAAGCCGAACCCCGCCTTCATGAAGCCGATGCGCCCCGATGACGCGCTGGCCAAGGTCGTCGGAGCCGAGCCCAAGCCCCGCACCGAAGTGACCAAGAAGCTCTGGGACTACATCAAGAAGCACAAGCTCCAGGATCCGACCAACAAGCGCATGATCGTCGCGGACGCGAACCTGAGGCCGGTCTTCAACGGCAAGGCCAAGGTCAGCATGTTCGAGATGACCAAGCTGGTGAACGGGCACCTGAAAGAGGCCTAGACCGATCGGCGTCGCCGGCGGCGGCGGGATCTGCCGCCGCCGCGTCCGCCGCGCCCGTCAGGCCGTGGGGGCCTGGATCCGGCCCACCAGCCGGGCCGCGAACGAGCGCGGCACCAACCGGACGGCCAGGTCGTGGGCCTTGTGGATCGCCCCCGGCACGACGATCGGCTCCCCGCGGCGCATCCCCGCGTAGCCGGCCTGGGCCACCGCCCGGGGATCCGTCGAAAACCACCCCATCCCGAAGAGCCGGCTCCGCCCGGCGCCCGCCCGCTCGGCGAACCCGGTCGGGGAGGGGCCCGGGCAGAGCGCGGTGACCGTCACCCCGGTTCCTGCCGTCTCGACCGACAGCGCCAGCGAGAACGAGAGCACGTACGCCTTGCTCGCATAGTAGACGGCCATGCGCGGCCCCGGCTGGAAGGCTGCCGTC
>DATEDS010000168.1:0-4987 GCA_035281565.1 Gemmatimonadota bacterium | reverse complement strand
CGCTCGCCGTCCGGGCTGTAGACCGGGACGCCGGCAAACGCCCGGCCGGTGTCGGTCAGGCGCTCCTGGTTCGACCCGTCGGGATCCATCACGTAGATCTCGACATCGAGGGGGTCGTCCCCGTCCCGCGGGGACTGGAATACGATCCGCCGGCCGTCGGGCGAGAAGGTCGGGTGAGCGTCGCGCCCCGGGGCGGTGGTGAGGCGCGTCGGACCCGTCCCGTCGGCGTTCATGACGTAGATCTCGTCGTCGCCGGTCCGATTGGAGTGGAACACGATCCTGGAGCCGTCCGGCGACCAGGCGGCGTGCACGTTGTCGTAGGTGCTGAACGTCAGGCGCTCCCAAGCACCCTCCTCCAGGTCCAGGACAAAGATCTCGAACCGGCCGGGGGCGTCCGAGTAGTAGGCCAGGCGCTTCCCGTCGGGCGACCAGTCGAGCTCGTAGACGATGTCGTCGTCATTGGTCAGTCGAACCGGGTTTGTGCCATCGGCGGCCATCACGTAGAGCTCCTCGTTTCCGTCGCGGTCGGTCGTGAACGCGATCCGCTCCCCGTCGGGCGACCACCGGGCGCCGAGCTCCGCGCCGGGATCGTCGGTCAGCCGGCGCGGCTCGCTGCCGTCGGGGCGGATGGCATAGATCTCCTTGTTGCCGTCCCTCTCGGAGGAGAAGAGGAGCCACCCGCCATCCGGTGACCATGCCGGATGCGTATCCATCCCCGGGGTCCGGGTGAGCCGGCGCACCCCCGAGCCGTCCGCGGCCATGACATAGATCTCGACGTCTCCGTCCCGCTCCGAGTCGAAGGCGATCGCCGATCCGTCGGGCGACCAGGCCGGATGGCGGGCGAAGGCGCCGGCGCCCGGTGGCCCATCCGTCAGCGCCCGCGCGGCGCCGCCGCCGGCGTCCACGACGTGGAGGTTCCAGGCCCCTTCGACTTCGGCGTCGAAGACGATCCATTCGCCATCCGGGGACCAGTCGGGATGGGTCTCGTCGCCGGGGCCAGAGGTCAGCCGTGTCTGTCCCGTGCCGTCGACGCCCATGACCCATATGTCCGCACTCCCCTCGCGGCGGGACTCGAAGGCGATCCGGGCGCCGTCCGGGGACCACGCCGGATTGATGTTGAGGAAGGGGCTCTCCTGCGCCGCCGCGGCGGTAGGCGCGGCGAGCAGCATGACGGCCAGTGCGCGCAGCGGTAGGTTCGGCACGCCCACGACGACAAGACGCAGCCGAAACGGGTCCGGTTCAAGGTCTTTGAACGCCGATCCCCCCGACCGCGTTTTCACCCTGTGGCGGCTCGCGAGCCGCCCTGCACGAAATCCCTACCCCCATCCTCAAGGAGGCACCATGCCGGAGCAGTCCCCGACCGGGCGATTCGTCTGGTACGAGCTGATGACGACCGACCCCCAGGCCGCGCAGTCGTTCTACACCGATGTCATCGGCTGGACGACCGCGCCGTTCGAGAACGCCGAGACTCCTTACACGCTCTGGATGAACGGCGAGGCCCCGGTCGGCGGGGTCATGGAGCTGCCGCCCGAGGCGCGGGCCCACGACACGCCGCCCCACTGGATGGCCTACGTCGAGGTCGACGACGTCGACGCCACCGCCAAGAAGGCCGGCAAGTTGGGCGGCAAGCTCCTCGTCGAGCCCCGTGACATCCCCAACGTCGGCCGGTTCGCGATCCTCCAGGATCCCCAGGGCGCGGCCATCGCGATCCACAGGAGCGAGCAGGGAATGGCCGGGAACGGCGAGCCGCAGGTCGGGCAGTTTTCGTGGCACGAGCTGGCCACGACCGATCACGAGGCCGCGTTCGACTTCTACTCGAAACTGTTCGGGTGGAACGAAACCGACGCCGTGGACATGGGGGAGATGGGCACGTACCAGATGTACGGCCAGGGCGATGTCCCCCTCGGTGGGATGTTCAACAAGACGCCCGAGATGCCGGGCCCCCCGTCATGGCTCTACTACACCCGGGTCGACGACATCGACCGCACCGTGGAGAAGGTCCGCGAGAAGGGTGGCCAGGTGCTGAACGGTCCGATGGAGGTCCCGGGCGGGGACAGGATCGCCCAGTGCCTGGACCCTCAGGGGGCGATGTTCGCCGTCCACGCCAGGGCGGACAGCTGAAGCGGGCCGCATCGGCCGCCGGAGTCCGCCCGGCGGCCGGTTGCCTCACTCCTCCACGGCCGAGCTCCCGATGTCGGCCACCACCTTCCACGTCCCGTCCGGCTGGCGTCGCCAGATCGTGACGTACTTGCCGCGGTCGAGGGTCTCGGCGGCCTGACCCATCGAGTCGATGCGGGAGATCCGGTAGTCGCCCACGGTATACCCCAGCTCACCGCTCTCCGCCACCCGGGCCCGCTGCGGGCGCCAGGTGAAGGCGAGCGTCGAGTCGGTGAGGATGGGGGCCATGGCGGCCCGGATGTAAGGCTCTCCGGTGATCTCGCCCTGGCCGCTGATCATGGCGCCCTCGGGGGCGAAGTGCTGGACCCAGGCGTCGAGACCGCCCTCGGCCGTCGCCTGGGCGAACGCACGGTCCGTCTCGATCAGCTCCGCCTCGTATTGCGTCACGGAGATCGCCGGCTCGGACGGTTCCTGGTCGCATGCCGAGAGAACCGTCACGGTGGCGAGGGCGGCCCACGACCCCCCGACGAGGCGCCGAATGGATCCCTTCATCGTTCCTCCTCGGCCTTCGAGGCCGTCCTCGTCTCTACGGAAAAGCTCGTTCAAGCCTGGCACGAGCGATGCAAGACACCTCCCGTCCCTGCGAGATAGAGTGACACGTGTCGCGGCTTGCCGCGACACGACGGGGTCCGGTCGCGTGGCTCACCGGGAGGGGAAGGCCGTGGCGACCGACCCCGTTCGTGTGCGCGACCCCTCTCTCGGTGCGGCCGCCGCCGAGGCGAGCCAGGCGTCACGGAGACGGACCTGGCGTTCGGTCGGGTTCGCCACGGGCACGACCCGCCACCGGAGGTTCCCACCCCCCGCGAGCGTCGCGCTCACGGTTTGCCGCTCCCCTTGCCGTTCGATCGTGATCTCGACCGCTTCCCCGGGGGCGCGCTCGGCCAGCGCCTGCTGAACCTCCTCGGCCGCGCCGACCGGGTCGCCGCCGATCGCGACCAGCACGTCATCCCGCATGAGGCCCGCTTCCAGCGCCGGGCTGGCGGGAAGGACGTTGGTGACGACGAGCTTCCCGTCCTCGGTCCCGGTCCGGAGACCGAGCGTCGACGCCGGCCGGGCCGGATCGGCTTCCTCGCGGGCGCCGAGCCCGACGATGGCCAGCGTCGAATCGTACGGGAGCTCCTCGGTGCCGTGAACGTAGCGGGCGAAGAACTCCTCGAAGGACCGGCCCGCCACCGCCTCGACGGCCGCCTGGAAGCCGTCCTCGGGATACCCCCGATCTTCGAGATAGTACTCCTCCCACAGCCACCGCAGGACGTCGTCCAGACTCCGCTCGCCGTCTGTGGCGTCCCGGATCCGCAGGTCGAGGAGCAGCCCCAGGAGCGCCCCCTTCGTGTAGAACGAGATCGACTGATTCGGGTTGCCGCTGCCGTACCCCGAGAACCACGAGGTGAGGGAGGCGAGAGACGCGCTCGTCGTCTTCCGGCCGGGCGAGGACTGGAGGGCCTGGATGTTGCCCGCCACGCTTTCATAGTAGGCCTCGGGCGGGATCAGACCGGCCCGGGCGAGGACGAGCATGTCGTAGTACGCGGTGACGCCCTCGGTGACCCAGTGGAGACGGGTCAGCTGCGGCGCGGAGTAGTCGTAGGGCCACAGTGCGGCCGGCCGGATCCGCTTCACGTTCCATGCATGGAAGAGCTCGTGGGCCGTCACGCTCAGGAATCCCACGTACCCCTCGTCGGTCTGGAACAGGTTGTCGGACAGGACGTAGGAGGCGCTCGCCTCGTGCTCGACGGCGTGACCGAACGGGTACGGCACGAGCTGATAGAGGTGCCAGTACTCCTCGAACGGCGTGGAGCCGAAGATCGCCACCTCCTCGCGCGACAGGGCGGCGAGGTCGGCCACGACCTGCTCCTGCGTGCGCGGCCCGAGGTCGAGACGCCCGCGGAAGACGGCGTGGTACGGAACCCCGTCCACCTCGAACTCCCAGTCGGTCAGCTCGGGAGCCGCGATGGTGGGGGAGTCGGCCAGCCGGTGGTAGTCGGGCGCCACGAAGACCCGCTCGTTCCCGCCGACGGCAGGGGCGAGCTGGGTGGCCACGGCCCAGCCCGCGGGCGCGCCGATCGTCAGCGTCACCGGGTGATCCAGCCTGTCCTCGACCCACGGGAACAGGTTGACCGGGTTGAAGTACGCCACCTCCGGCCGCAGCGTCGAGGACCCGGCGTCGAAGGTGACGGCGTAGTAGTCGTAGACCAGCGTGACCGTGCGCGCGCCGTCCGGCTCGACCCGCCAGCTGTCGAGGTCGAGCCATTCCACCTCCAGGGGCCGGCCATCGGGACCCTCCGCCCGGACGCCCTGAACGTTGGCGGCGTAGTTCTGGAGGATGTATCGGCCCGGGCGCCAGGCGGGGAGCGAGAACATGACCGGCTCGCCGTCCGCCGCCGCAGTCACACGGACGGCGTAGAGCTGGCTCGCCGGGTTGTCCCAGCCGATGGAGTAGCGGATCGTGTCGTCCGTCACGGCCACCTGCGCGCGAGCGGCCCCCGCGCCCAGGAGGACGGCGAGGGCCAGGATCGAAGTCCGGAGCATGCGGGCTCCTCGGTCGCGGGGGGTGAGAAAAGAGCGCTGAATCTGGGTTCCCGGGGGCATGGAAGCAATCCCGGAAGGGGCTATATTCCTGGTCTTCATGGCCGAGCGATCCACCGCGCAGGGCGCGACGCGGATCCTGGAGGCCCTGGCGGTCCAACTCGAGAGGGACCGACGCGCCTTCCTCCTGGGCAACGCGATCTACGTGGGCGCGAACCTCGTTCTGGCGGGGCTGGTCTGGAGCGGCTCGGGAACCCTGCCGGGCTGGCTGCCGGCCGGCGTGGCG
>DATEDS010000167.1:0-20976 GCA_035281565.1 Gemmatimonadota bacterium | reverse complement strand
GTTCGGCGACTACGACTGGCGGGACGAGCTCGTGTCGCTGGAGGTGCCGAGGCTGGTGATCCACGGTGCCGCAGACGCCTTCCCTGTCGAAGGGAGCCGCGAGTGGGTCGAGGGCCATCCGAACGCGCGCCTCATGATCCTGGAGGAGGCCGGACACTACCCGTTCATCGAGCGACCGGACGCCTTCTTCCCGGCCGTCGACACGTTTCTGGAGGGCCGGTGGCCGCCGGGGGCCGAGGCCCTATCGTCTGGTGGATGAGCCCACCCTCCGAGCGAAGCCGGCTCAGGCGATATCGCGAGCGGGGCACCGACGACGCGAAGGTCATCGGCGCAATCCTCGCCGAGGGGCTGGTCGCCCACGTCGGGATCGCCGTCGAGGGGCAGCCCTACGTCATCCCGATGGCCTACGCGCCGTGGGAAGGCGGGCTGCTCCTGCACGGCTCGGTGGGGAGCCGCCTTCTTCGTGTCCTCGCCGCGGGGTCGCCGGCCTGCGTGACCGTGACGCTCCTGGACGGCATCGTGGTCGCGCGATCGCTCTTCCATTCCTCGCTCAACTACCGGTCCGTCGTCGCGTTCGGCACGGCGCGGCTGCTGGTCGACCCGGACGAGAAGGCGCGTGCCCTGGAGGCCCTCGGCGAGCACCTGATCCCGGGCCGAACGGCCGATGCCCGGCCCCCAAGCGAGAAGGAGAACGCGGCGACGGCGATCGTCCGGTTCGAGATCGAGGAGGCGACGGCCAAGGTCCGGACCGGAGCCCCCATCGACGACGCCGAGGACCTGGACCTGCCGATCTGGGCGGGCGTCGTCCCGATCGTGCTGACCGCGTCGGCCCCCGAGCCCGCGCCCGGGCTCGCGGCGGGGATCGAGACACCCGGGTACATTGCACACTACCGGCGGGAACCATGACTCGGCGACTGCTTGGTGTCGTGGCGCTTTTCTGTTCCACCGTCTCGGTGGCCCGTGCTCAGCCCGAGCCGGTTGCGGTCCCGGACAGCGTGAGCTCCGAGCGGGTCCTGGCGGGGAGCGAGCTCTACAACGGCGGCAGCTGCGCCGCCTGCCACGCGGTCGGCGGCCGCGGCGTCGGCCGCCGTGCCCCGGATCTCTCCGACGTGGAATGGCTCCACAGCGAGGGCGACTTCGACGGCATCTTCGAGGCGATCTTCTGGGGTGTGCCGAAGGATCGGATGAAGGCCGTGACACCGCGACCGTTCGAGATGCATCCGCGGGGCGGAATGACCATCGACCGCGAGCAGATGAAAGCCCTGGCGGCCTACGTGTGGACGGTCGCCCACCCGGAGACCCATCCCTTCGTGGCCCAGCAGGCGCGCTTTCTGGACCTGGTCCGCGGCGGCGGGGTCCAGGATGCGCTGGGACTCCTCAGGTCGGCCCATGACCGGGATCCGGAACGCCTCCTGCTTCCCGAGGCCGGCCTCAACCGGCTCGGATACGAGTTCCTCCCCGACGATCCCGAGACCGCGGTCGAGATCTTTCGCCTGAACGTCGAGCTCCATCCCGAGTCCGGGAACGTCTACGACAGCCTGGGGGAGGCGTACATGATCGGTGGCGATCGCGAACGGGCGATCGAGAGCTACCGGCGATCCTTGGAGCTCGATCCGGCCAACGAGAACGCGGTCGAGAAGCTGCGGGAGCTGGGGGAAGCGCCGTGACGGACGGCAAGGGAAGACCCGTCTTGCCCGAGCGGGGGAGGATCTGCAGGTTGTCGGGCATGTCGCGCGGCCGGTCCATCGCTCTCGGTCTTCTCGTGGCTCTCGGTGTCGCGGATACCGTCCCGGCTCAGCAGCCGGCCGCCGGATCTCTCGACATCCCGGTCGACTACCGGAAGCTCGACAACGGGCTCAAGGTCGTCTTGTCGCCGGACGCGACGGCGCCGATCGCGACCGTCGCGGTCTACTACAACATCGGCTTCCGTATCGAGCCGCGGGACCGTACCGGCTTCGCGCACCTCTTCGAGCACATGATGTTCCAGGGCTCGGAGAACCTGGGGAAGATGGAGTTCATCAAGCTCGTCCAGTCGAACGGGGGAGTCCTGAACGGCTCGACCCGGTTCGACTACACCAATTACTTCGAGATCGTCCCGGCCCACAAGCTGGAGACCATGCTGTGGGCGGAAGCCGACAGGATGCGCGGCCTCGCGATCACGCAGGAGAACCTCACCAACCAGCAGGGGGTGGTGAAGAACGAGGTCAGGGTCAACGTCCTCAACCGCCCCTACGGGGGATTCCCCTGGCTCGACATGCCCCAGATCGCCAACAAGAACTGGTACAACGCGCACAACTTCTACGGCGAGCTGGATGACCTCGACGCCGCCACGCTCGAGGACGTGCAGGAGTTCTTCGACACCTACTACGCACCGAACAACGCCGCGCTCGTGATCGTGGGGGACTTCGAGCCCGAGCAGGCCATGGTGTGGATCGAGGAGTACTTCGGCGACATCCCCTCGGCCGAGGTGCCGGCGATCCCCGACCTCTCGGAGCCGCGGCAGGAAGCGGAGATCCGCGTCCAGAAGACGGACTCCCTGGCCAACCGGCCGGCCCTGGCGTTCGCCTACCACGTCCCGCCCAGGAACACCCCGGAATGGTACGCGATGGGGCTCCTGGACCTGATCCTCCTTCAGGGGGACGACGCCCTCCTCCACGAGGCCCTGGTCCGCGAGCGCGGCATGACGGGCTCGGTGGGTGGCGGCATCAACGTCGGGCTCGGACACATGCTCAACTACAACGGTCCGATGCTGTGGACGGGCTCGCTCTTTCACGATGCGGACACCTCGGCCGACGCGATCGTATCGGTGATCGACAGCGTGATCGAGGGTGTCAGGGCGGCGCCGCTGGACGAGACCATGCTGGAACGGGCGCGGATCAAGGTGCGGTCGCGGATCTACGACGCCACGGCGAGCTTCTTCGGCTTCGGGCGGGCGGACCTGCTGGCGTCGTTCGCGCTCTTCGACGACGACCCTGGGCGGATCAACCGCCTCGAGGAGGAGTTCGCGAGGGTGACCCCCGAGCTCCTCCAGGCGACCGCGCAGGAGTACCTCAGGCCTACCAACCGGTCGGTGCTCGAGATCCTGCCCGGGGCGCCGCCGGCCGCGGCGGAGGCGGGACGATGAGGGCCCGCCCGGCGCTCATCGCGGTGACCCTCCTGGCGGCCGTTCCCGCGCTCGCGCAGGAAGACCGGGAAGTACCCCCTGAGGGCGGGGAGCCGCGCGACTTCCGGCTCCCGGAGACCCGTTCGTTCACGCTCGACAACGGGATGGAGGTCACGCTCGCCCCCTACGGATGGCTCCCCAAGGCGACCGTCCAGCTCGTCGTCCGGTCGGGCAACGTCAACGAGGCGGAGGAGCAGGTCTGGCTCGCCGACCTGACCGGCGATCTGATGATGGAAGGGACCGCGTCCCGCACCGGACGCCAGATCGCGGAGGACGCGGCCCGGATCGGCGGCAGCGTCGACGTCTCGGTCGGTCCGGACGAGACCACGGTCGGAGGGGACGCGCTCTCCGAATACGCGACCGATCTCGTCGCGCTGGTTGCGGACATCGCCCGGAACCCCGCCTTTCCGGCCACCGAGCTCGATCGGCTGGTCGCTGACCGTGTCCGCCAGCTCTCCATCGCCAGGAGCCAGCCCCAGCAGATCGCGCTCGAGAGGTTCCGCGCCCTCATGTATCCGGGTCATCCGTACGGGCGGATCTTCCCGACCCAGGCCATGCTCGAGGGGTACACGATCGAGGACGCGCGGGCGTTCCACGGCATGAACTGGGGCGCCGCCCGGGCGCATCTCTACGTTTCGGGCCGGTTCGACGAGGCCGCGGTCGAGTCGGCCGCACGCGAGGCGTTCGGCGACTGGGGGGCGGGCCCGGCGCCGGTCGTCGACGTCCCGGAGCCGGTGAGCGAGCGGAAGATCGTCCTGATCGACCGGCCGGGAGCCGTCCAGTCGACGGTCTACCTGGGGCTCCCGGTGCTCGACCCGTCGGATCCGGACTGGATCCCGCAGGGGGTCATGAACTCGCTCCTCGGGGGCTCGTTCAACTCCCGGATCACGACCAACATCCGGGAGACCAGGGGGTACACGTACTCGCCGTTCAGCCAGGTGTCGGCCCGCTTCAAGGACGCCTACTGGGTCGAGGTGGCGGACGTCACGACCGACGTCACGGGGGCGTCGCTGAAGGAGATCTTCCACGAGATCGACCGGCTCCAGGCCGAGCCGCCCCCGGAGGAGGAGCTGCAGGGGATCCAGAACTACATGGCCGGAACGTTCGTGCTGACCAACTCCTCCCCGTCGGGGATCATCAACGTGTTGCGGTTCCTCGACCTCCACGGACTGGACCGCGGCTACCTGACCGACTACGTGCAGAACGTTTACGCGGTCACCCCCGAAGAAGTCTCCGGGATCGCCCGCGAGGTCCTGGACGACGAGAGGATGTTGATCGTGATCGCCGGCGACGTCGCCGTCATCACCGATCAGGTCCGGCCGTACGGAGAGATCGAAGGACCCGCCTCGCCGACTCTGAAGCGCGAGTAGGCTTTCGCGTCACGGTTCTTGCTGGCCTGACGGAGGCCATGCAAGCCCCATCTCGACCTGGCGCCCCCCGCCCCCGAACCTCCTCCGAGAGCGGCAACGCCGGCCTGGTCCTCGTGGCCGTGCTCGGGCTCGTGCTGCTCGTGGGCTTCGGCGGGTACAAGTACCTCGAGTCGACCGGCACGCGCCTCTACGAGAACTCCGAGGCGATGGATCGGGCGCTGCGCCATCTGGCCGGTCTCGAATACATGCATCCCTTCACGCCACCCGCGGACGGGATCGTGTCGGAGGAGCGGGCCGCCGTCTTCGAGGCCGTGACCGCCGAGGCGTACGGCGCCATGCAGGGGGATCTCCGCAAGCTGGACGAGCTGGACACGGGGGCCGGCCATGACCGGCCGAGCCTGCGCGGCATGGCCGACGGGATCGGGGCGCTGAGCGGGGCGACCCTCGGTTTCGGTCAGGTTCTTTCCAGCCACGACATGGCGCTCAGCGAGTACCTGTGGACGGGGCTCCAGCTCCTCCGTGGCGCCGGTCACCTGGAGGATCTGTGGGGAGCGCCGGGCGCGCCCCCGGCTCCCGCGCCCGTCCTGGAGCTGGCTGAGCGGCACCGGGCGCTGCTCGACGACATCCGGAGCGTGACCGCCGACTCGGTGGAAGGACCCACCGCGGGGACGGTGTACTGGATGGGATGGGGGATGGCCCCGCACAGCCGGCAGGTATGGGAGAGCCCGGCCATCCGGCCGGCGGCCGCGCTCATCGATTCCCTCAGCGATTCCGACTCTACAGGATCGGCAGGTAGTACTCCACCTCGTGACGGCTCACCCACGCCCGAGCCTCGGACCAGATGACGCGCTTGTTCCGGAGGAACTGCTCGAACACGTGATCGCCCAAGGTCTCGTGCACGAGCTCGCTCTCGGAAGCGAGCTGGATCGCGTGGCCCAGGTCCTCCGGCAGCGACTCGATGCCGAGCTCCTTCCTCTCGGCCTCGGACATCTCGTAGATGTTCACGTCCTCCACGGGGTCCGGCGGCTCGAGGCCGTTCTCGATCCCCGAGAGACCCGCCGTCAGCATGCACGCGAAGGCGAGGTAGGGGTTGCACGCCGGATCGGGCATGCGGAGCTCGATCCGCGTCGACTTCTCCTTGCCGGGCTTGATGTTGGGAACCCGGATCAGGGCCGACCGGTTGGCGTTCGCCCATGACAGGTAGATCGGCGCTTCGAACCCGGGCACGAGGCGCTTGTACGAGTTCACCCACTGATTGGTGATGGCGGCGAACTCGCGAGCGTGGGTCAGCAGGCCCGCCATGTAATGGAGCGCCGTCTGCGACAGGTGGAACTCGGCATCCTTTTCGAAGAACGCGTTCTTGCTCCCTTCGAAGAGCGACTGATGACAGTGCATACCGCTGCCGTTCACGCCGAAGATGGGCTTGGGCATGAAGGTGGCGTAGAGCCCGCGGTCGTAGGCCGTGCGCTTGACGATCGTGCGGTAGGTCTGGACGATGTCGGCCATCCTGAGCCCCTCGGCATAGCGCAGGTCGATCTCGTGCTGGCTCGGCGCGACCTCGTGGTGGCTGTACTCGACCTCGATCCCCATCCGCTCGAGGCGGCCGATCGTCTGCTTCCGGAGGTCGCTCGCCTTGTCCAGCGGCAGCAGGTCGAAGTAGCCGCCGCGATCGATGGGCGTCGGGTCGTCCGGAGAGGGGAAGTAGAAGTACTCGAGCTCGGGCCCCACGAAGAACGAGTAGCCCAGATCCTCGGCCTTCTTCAGCGCCCGCCGCAGCACGTACCGCGGGTCCCCGTCGTACGGCTTCATGTCGGGAGTGAAGACGTCGCAGATGAGCCGCGCGATCTTCCGGCCGTCGGCCTCCCAGGGCAGGATCGCGAACGTCGAGAGGTCCGGCTTGGCGATCATGTCGCTCTCCTGGATCCGCGTGAACCCCTCGATCGAGGAGCCGTCGAAGCCCATGCCTTCGTCGAGCGCGGTCTCCAGCTCGCCACGGGTGATCGCGAAGCTCTTGAGGAACCCGAGAATGTCGGTGAACTCGAGGAAGATGTACCGGACGTCGTTCTGATCGACCTGCTCGAGGACGTGGGCGCGATCCATGCGGCCTCCGTGGCGCTCTGACGTTGGGGGCGAGCTCGAGAAAACAAAAAAGACCGCGATGGAGGCTAGGAACCCTCCACCCCGGTCTTTTGCACCCGGTGGTGTAACCCGGGCCTGGCCCGGGTCTGCGACGCTCGGATCCGACCGATCCCTGGCACGCCGGCGGCGGAAACCCTCAGTCGCACTTCCTAACGCGGTCCAACCTAGCCGCCGTGCGGGGGGTGTCAAGGCGCCTGTCCATGATCGTGAGCGGGAGGGGTTCTAGGGGCCGGTTTCGGGCAGCCGGTCCGGCCGCACGTACTGGATGGGGACCAGGAACAGGTCGGAGACGAGAAGGAGCCGGTCTGGAAGCTCTCCGTCGGCGGCCATGTAGCCCGCCGTCCACTCAAGGTCGATCGCCGTGCCTCCGACCGGCGTCTCGGCCGTGAACTGCAGCGTCGTGCCGTCCCAGACGCCGTCCGAGAAGAAGAGCTGGATCACCTGGCCCGTGTGGAGGAACTCGAAGCGACCGAGGAACACGCCGCCGGCGGGCGTCAGCTCGGCATCGAACCGGTGGGTCTGGCCGCCGATCGTGATCAGGGTCGCCCAGTCCCCCTCGATCAGACGCGGGTCGGCGTCGAAGCCGGCCCGCGACGGATCGGTGACGGCATCGCTGCACCCCAGGGCGAGAAGGGCCAGGAGGGTCGTGGCACGGGCGATCGCTGGGCGCATCTGTCAGAAAACGGGCTCGTCGCCGGCTCGGTTTACCGCTCTCCGAAGGAATGGACGGGGAGCGTATATTCCGATACATGGGAGCGCTTGAGCTGATCCGTGCGGCCGAGGGCCCGGAAAGGGCCGCCGGCGGCCGTCCAACCGACGCCCCCGACGACGCGGGGCTTCTGGACGCCTATTCCCGGGCCGTCGTCTCCGTCGTGGAAGCGATCGGGCCGGCCGTCGTCGGGGTGCGCGCTCAGGGCCGCCGGGCGGGCCGGCGTGGGGCCGGGAACCGTCCCGAAGGAGGCCAGGGCTCGGGCTTCCTCTTCGCCCCGGACGGCTTCGCGCTGACCAACAGCCACGTGGTCCAGGGGGGCCGCGAGTTCGAGGTCTCGTTCTCGGACGGCCGGACGATCTCGGCCTCGGTCGTGGGGGACGATCCCGACACCGACGCCGCCGTCCTCAGGGTCGACGGCGACGGATTCCCGGCCGTCAAGCTCGGGAACTCGGCGGAGCTCAGGGTGGGCCAGCTCGTGGTCGCGATCGGCAGCCCCTTCGGCTTCCAGAGCACGGTCACGACGGGCGTCGTGAGCGCGGTCGGCCGCACGCTCAGGTCTGTGACCGGGCGCCTGATCGACGAGGTGGTCCAGACCGACGCGGCCCTGAACCCGGGCAACTCGGGCGGTCCCCTGGTCGATTCGAGGGGTGAAGTCGTTGGCATCAACACCGCCGTCATCCTGCCGGCCCAGGGGATCTGCTTCGCGGTCGGCATCAACACGGTGAAATCCGTCGTCGGCCAGCTCCTGCGTCACGGCCGTGTCCGGCGGGGTTACCTCGGCGTGGCCGGCCAGAACGTGCCGCTCCACGGCGGCTCGGTCCGGCGCCACGAGCTCTCCGCCACCGGGGGCGTCCTCGTCCAGTCGGTCGAGTCGGGCGGCCCTGCCGAGCGGGCCGGCCTGCAGGTGGGCGACATCGTGGTCGCCTTCGACGGCGAGCCGGTCGGCGGGATCGACGACCTCCATCGGATCCTCCTGGAAGAGCGGATCGGCCGCCGGATGGAGGTCACGGTCCTCCGCCACGGCCGGAAGCGTCTCCTCGAGGTGACGCCCGGAGAATCACCGAGCCGGTAGGGACTGCGTCGCCGCCCCTGGAGACACCGGGCTCGGTCCTTGCTTCCCCCGCTTTGCTTCGCCCGGACGGCTTGTTGACGTTCCTTCGCGGCTTCGTTCGTCCCTCTTCTCTTTTTCTATGTACACAGAAGTGGATTCGAGTTCACTTTCGTAAACGAAGCCGCCGAAGGGGTAGCCGGTCGCAGCCAGGAGGGAATGTCGGAGGACCGACAGTTGCCGCTCGACGAGATGCTCGGAACGCGGGCCAACCTGCGGGTCCTGCGGGTGTTCCACGCTCAGGTTCATGCCAATCGTCTCGTATGGCCCTCCGAGATCGTCCAGGCGACGGGGCTCAGCCGGGCCGGCGTCTGGAAGTCGCTGCACCGCCTCGAGACTTCGCTGATCATCGAGCCCGTCAACCTGGCCCAGGGCCGAGCGGTTCCCTATCGCTGGGTGCGGCGGCACCGCCTGGCCGAGCCCCTCATCCGACTCTTTGGAGCGGAGGCCGAGGTTCTATGGCGGCTGCGGATCTCCGGAGAGCGTCCCAGTCGGGGCGCGTTTATCGCCACCGACGTCCCGCCCGAGTTGCCCCGCCTCTGGTGAGGCCGGGACGAGGGCCTGGGGCTCAGCGCTTACGGGCCAGCGTCAGCCCGTCCGAGACGGGGAGAAAGCTCAGGTCGATCCGCTCGTCCTGGTGGAGCAGGCGGTTGAGGGCGCGGATCTCGTCGAGCCCGGCGCCCGAGGCCTCGGGATCGGCGACCTCCCCGCCCCAGAGCGTGTTGTCGAACAGGACGAGCCCGCCCGGGCGGACGAGCGCCAGGCATCGCTCGTGGTAGGCCCGGTAGTTTTCCTTGTCGGCATCCACGAAGGCGAAGTCGAACGCCCCGGCCTGGCCGTCGGCGAGTAGCGCGTCGAGGGTCTCCAGTGCGGGCCCCAGCCGGAGGTCGATCTTTCCCTCGACCCCGCCCTCCTTCCACCAGCGCCGGGCGACCTCCGCGAACCCGGCATCGATCTCGCACGCCACGACCCGGCCGGCGGCCGGCAGAGCCAGCGCCGCCGACATGGCCGAGTAGCCGGTGAAGACGCCCAGCTCGAGCGTTCGCCGGGCGCCGACCAGCCGGATCAGCAAGCGCATGAACTGTCCCTGCTCGGGGCTGATCTGCATCTCGGCCTGGGGGTGGGAAGCCGTCTCGGCGCGGAGGCGGGCGAGCACGTCGGGTTCCCGGAGCGAGACCGAGAGCAGGTAGTCGTAGAGTTCGTCGGTGAGCTGGATCGTCCGCCGCGTCACGGCCCCCAAGCTACGGGATCTTGACAGGCTCGCCCGCACGAGGCTATGATGGAAACGTTTCCAGAAAACGTTTCCAGGAGGGCTTTGCCCAGTCCCCCACCCGACCCGCGACGACGAGGCCCCGGACCGTGCCAGGGCGGCTCGTGACGGTCACGATCAAGGACGTGGCCCGCGAGGCCGGCTTCTCGGTCGCCACCGTGTCGCGCGTCCTCAACAACAGCGGACCCGTCCGCGACGAGACCCGCCGCCGGATCGAGGAGGTCGCCAGCCGGCTCCGCTACGCGCCAAACCTGGCCGCCCGAAGCCTCATCACCCGGAAGACCCTCACGATCGGCGTCCTCCTTCCCGACCTCTACGGCGAGTTCTTCTCGGAGGTCATCCGCGGAATCGACCGGGCCGCCCGGAGCGGCGGCTATCACCTGCTCGTCTCCGGATCCCACAACGACCGCCAGGAGATCGAGGCCGCCGTGCACGCCATGCACGGGCGGGTGGACGGGCTGATCGTGATGTCACCCGGGCTCGAGCCCCGCGCGATCGTGGCGGGCCTGCCACGGCGCCTGCCGTTCGTTCTCCTCAACTGCGAGGAGGGGAGCAACGGGATCGACTCGGTCAACGTCGACAACTACGGCGGAGCCCGGGAGATGGTGCAGCACCTCCTTGGGCTCGGGCACCGGCGGGTGGCGATCATCGGCGGGGCGGCGGACAACTACGATGCACGCGAGCGGATGCGCGGATATCGCGACGCGATCGAGAGCCGGGGCGGGGTCGTCGACGAGGAACTGCTGCTGGAGGGCGATTTCACCGAGTCCTCGGGGCACAAGGCCGCTGAGAAGATCCTCGGCCTCGACCCCCGCCCGACCGCCATCTTCGCCGCCAACGACTCGATGGCGATCGGTGCGCTCAGCGCCCTCAGGGAGGCCGGCGTCCTGGTCCCGGTGGACGTGGCGATGGCGGGTTTCGACGACATCCCGATCGCGCGCTACGTCAGCCCGCCCCTGTCCTCGGTCCATGTTCCGATCCGGGGACTGGGCGTTCGAGCGGTCGAGCGGCTCCTGCTGGCGATGGCGGACGTAACGGAGAAAGCGAGAGAGGTGCTGCCGACCCGGCTCGTGGTGCGCGAGTCGTGCGGGGGCGGCATCGTGGCCGCGCGCAAAACGGCCTCCGCGGAAGCGCGGAGGATCGGGGAAGTACACAACCCGGAGGAGGTCGTAAAGACATGAGCGGCGTGAGGAAGGGCTGGATGCTGGGGCTGCTGGCCGGGGCGCTGGCCCTGGTCATGACGTCCCCCGGCACGACCTTGGCCCAGACGAGCACGGGGACCGTCCGCGGCCACGTGCTGGACGAGAACGGACAGCCGCTGACGGCGGCGAGCGTTCAGGCCACGAGCACGGCCACGAACTACCGGCGCGGCATGCTGACCGAGGAGGGAGGATTCTACAACCTGGGCGGCCTGCCCGTGGGGGAGTACAGCGTGGAGTTCTCCCATCCCTCCTACGCGGCGCAGACCCAGACCGTGCGCGTGCAGATCGGCCAGACGCTCAACATCGACGTGGTCCTGTTCCCGGACGCGATCGAGGTGGCGGGGATCGAGGCGGTGATCGCGCGTGAGCGGATCATCGAGCCGGAGACGCCGGAGGTGGCGACCAACATCACCCGCGCGCAGATCGAGAACCTGCCGCTTCTGAACCGCGACTTTCTCGATTTCGCCGCGCTGGCGCCGGGCGTGCTTCAGACACGCAGCGGCAACAGCGTCCAGGCGGGCGGTCTGCCGTCGGAGAACATCAACCTGTTCATCGACGGCGCCTCGTTCAAGAACGACGTTCTCCAGGGCGGCATCGTGGGCCAGGACGCGAGCCCCGGCAACCCGTTCCCGCAGAACGCGGTCCAGGAGTTCCGGGTGATCACTCAGAACTACAAGGCCGAGTACCAGAAGGCGGCCGGCGCGGTGATCACCGCGACGACGAAATCGGGCAGCAACCAGTGGGAGGCGACCGGCTTCTACCTGGGCCAGAACGAGAACTTCATCGCCAAGGACGCCTTCCAGTCGTGCGAGGCGCCGGGCCAGCCGGCCGAGTGCATGGAGCAGGACGTCCAGGACATCGGACGCCAGCAGTTCGGTGCAAGCCTGGGCGGCCCCCTCTCCCAGGACGTGGCGTTCGTGTTCGGCTCCTACGAGGGCAATTACCGGAACATCCCTCAGACCATCCAGTCGGTGAGCGCCGAGAACCTGGCCATGCTCCCCGCCGACGTGCGCGCGGAGATCGAACCGATCCAGGGCACGACGTCCAACCAGGAGCTGCGCTCGAACCTCTTCTTCGGGAAGTTGACGGCTCAGCCCTCCGAGCAGCATAGCTTCGAGGCGAGCCTGAGCGTGCGCGACGAATTCGAGGTCCGCGGGTTCGGCGGCTTCGATTCCCGGTCGCGGGCCGAAGACTTCAACAACGACGTCTACACCGCCATCGGCAAGTGGCAGTACTCGAGCGGCCAGCTCCTCAACGAGGCACACATCGACTGGCAACGCTTCCACTGGAACCCGATCCCGCTGGAGGGGGATCAGGTGGGACGGGTCTACGAGGGAATCCTGGCGATCGGCGGCCGCTCGACCGAGCAGGACTTCAAGCAGTCACGCTTCGAGATCCGGGACGATCTCAGCTACACGCTGCCCAATCACGCCCTCAAGTCGGGTGTCTACGTATCGTTCCTGAACTACGACGTCACGAAGTTCCAGGTGGGGAACCCCGAGTTCAGGTTCCGCCAGGCCGAGGGCTTCGAGTTCCCCTTCCAGGCGATCCTCGGAGCCGGGGATCCCAACATCGAGGACGACAACGTCCAGTACGGTGTTTTCGTCCAGGACGACTACAGCCCGACCGACCGGCTGATCCTGAACTTCGGGCTGCGGTGGGACGTCGAGACCAACATGCTGAACAACGACTGGGTGACGCCCGATTCGGTCAGGGAGGAGATCGCCCAGTTCCTGACGCCCGAGCAGCAGGCCGACTACTTCACGGACGGAGACGACCGGGATCCGTTCTACGGCGCCGTCCAGCCCCGGATCGGGTTCACCTACGACCTTACGGGGGACAAGGCGACGACCCTCTTCGGGGGATACGGCATCTTCTACGACCGGACGTTCTTCAACGCCGGGCTCGACGAGCGGTTCCGCCTCGGGTTCCCGGTCTACCTGGTCCGGTTCTCCGAGGACGGCCTGCCGGACGAGAACGGCAACCCGACCGTGGCCTGGGATGACCGTTTCTTCGACCGCCAGGCACTGCTGGATCTGGTCGAGGGTGGAACTCCCGCCGGGAAGCCGGAGATCTTCCTGATCAAGAACGACATCGAGCCTCCGCGAGCGCAGCAGTGGACGTTCGGCCTTCGGCAGGCCATCGGCGACCTCATGCTGTCGGCGAACTACACCGGAGTGCGGGGAGACAACGTCTTCACCTGGCTCTTCGGTAACCGTCGCGAAAACGGGTCGTGTTGCCTGAGCACCGACCGGTTCGGCAATCTGCTCCTGTCCACCGACGAGGGGGAGACGTGGTACGACGCGCTCCTGCTCCAACTCGGGAAGCCGTTCTCGGTCGAAGACAACTGGGGAGCGCAGGTCTCCTACACGCTGGCCGAGGCCGAACAGAATACGCAGGGGCTGTTCACGCTGGATGTACTGACTCCGGACGATTTCCAGCGCTTCCCCTCGGAGAACGACATCCGCCACAACCTGACGTTCAACTGGATCTTCGGGATCCCGTGGGACATCCGGTTCAGCGGGATCGCCGCGTTCCGCTCGGCCTTCCCGATCAACGCGGCCGTCGGAAACGACCCCAACAACAACGGCATCGGGGGCGACGATTTCCCGCCCGGGGAGGGTCGCAACAGCCGCCGGGTCGACGAGGCGCGCTTCTCCGAGGTGAACATCCGCTTCGAGAAGGGCATCGAGTTCGCGACCGGCCAGCGGATCGCGTTGCTGGCGGAGATCTTCAACCTGTTCGACACCGAAAACTACGACGGCTTCAATCAGTTCTTCGGGAACTTCAACCGCGACACCGGTCAGATCGACGAGAATCCTGACTATGGGAACCCCAACAGCCTGGCCGACCAGAGTCCGAGCCGCCGCCTCCAGCTTGGCGTGCGGTACGGGTTCTAGGGGGTGATCGGCCGGTCTGGGAGAATCGGCGAGGGGAGCGGGCCTCGAACCGGGGCCCGCTCCGGATGACGGCCGAAGGGAGGGCGGGCCCCGCTGGGTGGCCCGCCCGGCCGTCACGGCGGTCGCTCTGGCGGCTGCTCCTCCCGGCCAGCCTGCTGGCGGTCGCCTGCCGCGGCCTGCCGCCGCCGCGGGTCGAGGAGCCGCCCCTCCCGGCGCCGACCGAGGTCGCCGCCGGGGCGTTTCTCGACACCCTCCAGCAACGGACCTTCGATTTCTTCTGGGAGACGACCCCGGCCGGCAACGGGCTGACCCCCGATCGCTGGCCGACCCCTTCCTTCTCCTCGATCGCCGCCGTCGGCTTCGCGCTGTCGGCCTATCTGGTGGGCGTCGACAAAGGGTGGATCGGGCGTGACGAGGCCGCCGAGAGGACGCTGGCCACGCTGCGCTTCTTCTGGAAGGCCCCGCAGGGGGACGGTTCCACGGGGGTGACCGGGTACAAGGGGTTCTTCTACCATTTCCTCGACATGGAGACGGGCCACCGCTTCGAGGATGTCGAGCTGTCGACGATCGACACGACGCTCCTCCTGGCGGGGATCCTATCGGCCCAGGTGTACTTCGACGGCGCGGATGGAAGCGAGGCCGAGATACGCGCGCTGGCCGACTCGATCTACCTGCGGGTGGACTGGCCGTGGGCGCAGGTTCGGCCGCCGTCGGTGTCGATGGGGTGGCGCCCCGAGCACGGGTACATCCCGGCCGATTGGCGGGGGTACAACGAGGCCATGATCCTCCTCATCCTGGCGCTCGGGTCGCCGACCTACCCGATCGCGCCCGAGGCCTGGCACGAGTGGACGACGACCTACCGGTGGGGAACGTTCTACGGCGAGGAGCATCTCGGGTTCGCCCCGCTCTTCGGGCAGCAGTACTCGCACGTCTGGATCGACTTCCGGGGGATCCAGGATTCGGTCATGCGGGTCCACGGAATCGACTATTTCGAGAACTCCCGCCGGGCCACCGTCGACCAGCGTGCCTACGCCATCGACAACCCGAACGAATGGCAGGGGTACGGCCCGAACGTGTGGGGATTGACGGCCTGCGACGGTCCGGCCGACACGACCGTGATGGTGGACGGCCGGCTGCGCGAGTTCCACACCTACTGGGCGCGCGGCGCAGGCCCGTTCGAGATCAAGGACGACGGGACGATCGCTCCCACGGCGGCGGGCGGGTCGATCCCCTTCGCGCCCGAGATCGCGATCCCGGCCCTGTTCGAGATGCGGCACCGCTTCGGAGACCATCTGTTCGGGGAGTACGGCTTCCGGGACGCCTTCAACCCGACCTTCGACGACGCCGGGGTACCGCCCGAGAAGGGAAGCGTGGTCCCGGGCATCGGATGGTTCGACGTCGACTACCTGGGGATCGACCAGGGCCCGATCGTGCTGATGATCGAGAACCACAGGACGGGATTCGTATGGGAGCTCATGAAGGAGAGCCCGTACATCGTGGCCGGTCTGTGCCGGGCAGGCTTCACGGGGGGCTGGCTCGAGGGCCGCTGCCCCGCGAAGGCGGCCCGGTGAGTCATGGCCCCTCGGCAACCCGTGCCCTCGCGGCCCTCCTCCTCGGGATGGGAATCTTGATGCCCCCGAGTCCGGCCCGAGCCCAGGAAGTGGCCATCGATTCGCTCCTCGGCCTCATGACGCTCGAAGAGAAGCTGGGACAGCTCGCCCAGTACAGCGCGCGGTGGAATCCCGACCTCGACGTGCCCGAGGCGACGCCCGAGCACCTCGAGATGGTCCGGGAAGGGCGCGTCGGATCGTTCCTCAGCCTCTACGGCGCCGGGCTGACCGAGGAGCTGCAGCGGATCGCGGTCGAGGAGTCCCGGCTCGGGATCCCGCTCCTCTTCGCCCACGACGTGATCCACGGATTCCGGACGATCTTCCCGATTCCGCTGGCCGAGGCCGCGACCTGGGATCCCGAGACGGTCGAGCGGGCCGCCCGGGTGGCCGCGGTCGAGGCCACGGGCGCCGGCGTCCACTGGACCTTCGCGCCGATGGTCGACATCGCCCGCGACCCGCGCTGGGGACGGATCGTCGAGGGGTCGGGGGAGGACCCGTACCTGGGCTCTGTCCTGGCCCGGGCCCGGGTGCGGGGCTTTCAGGGGCTGGACCCGGCGGACCCGACGACGCTCCTCGCCACCGCCAAGCACTACGTGGCCTACGGCGGGGCCGAAGGCGGCCGGGACTACAACACGGTGGACGTTTCGGAGCGGACCCTCCACGAGATCTACCTGCCGCCCTTCCGCGCCGCGGTCGACGAGGGAGTGGTCTCGGTCATGGCGGCCTTCAACGAGATCGGCGGGGTTCCGATGCACGCCCATGAGGGCCTGATCGACGGGCTCCTGCGGGAGCGCTGGGGATGGGAAGGAGTCCTGGTGAGCGACTACACCGGGGTCCTGGAGCTGATCCAGCACGGCGTCGCCGCCGACTCCCTCGGGGCCGGGATCCTGGCCCTCGAAGCGGGCGTCGACGTCGACATGATGAGCGGGATCTAC
The DNA here is from genome assembly GCA_035281565.1 of Gemmatimonadota bacterium. Classification (GTDB taxonomy): domain Bacteria; phylum Gemmatimonadota; class Gemmatimonadetes; order JACCXV01; family JAHWKZ01; genus DASRVA01. Next base: position 4,567 of record DATEDS010000167.1, on the reverse strand, counting down.
GGCGAGAAGCTGGCCGAGGCCGTCCGGTCGGGGCGCCTCGAGGAAGCCGAGGTGGACGAGGCCGTCCGCCGCGTGCTGCTCGCCAAGGCCCGACTCGGCCTGTTCGAGGATCCATACCGGTACGCGGACCCGGCGCGCGAGCGGGCGGTCACGCTGACCGACGAGCACCGCCGGGCGGCCCGCGAGACGGCCCGCCGCGCCATCGTGCTGCTTCAGAACGACGGGACCCTGCCCTTCAGGAAGGACGGCGGGACGGTCGCCGTGATCGGGCCGCTGGCGGACGATCGCGACGCCCCGCTCGGGCCATGGGCCGGGGCCGGTCGCGCCGAGGACGTCGTCACCGTGCTGGCCGGGATCCGGGAGGCGGTGGGGCAGGATGCGGTGCGCTTCGCCAGGGGTGCCGGGATCGAGGAGAAGGACACGACCGGTTTCGCCGAGGCCGTTCGCCTCGCCGGGGCCGCCGACGCCGTGGTCCTGGTGCTCGGCGAGAGCCGCCAGATCAGCGGGGAGGCGGCCAGCCGCCACACGCTCGACCTCCCCGGCGTCCAGCTGGAGCTCGCCGAGCGCGTGCTGGCCGCCGACAGGCCGACAGCGGTCGTTCTCATGAACGGCCGGCCGCTCGCGATCCCGTGGCTCGCCGAGAACGCCCCGGCCATCCTCGAGACCTGGTTTCTCGGCACCGAGACCGGTCCGGCCGTGGCCGACGTCCTCTTCGGTGACGTGAGTCCCGGCGGCAGGCTGCCGGTCAGCTTCCCGCGCGCGGTCGGCCAGGTGCCGATCTACTACAACCGCAAGAACACCGGCCGTCCGCCCGGCGAGGAGAAGTACACGTCCAAGTACCTGGAGCTACCGTCCACGCCGCTCTACCCCTTCGGCCACGGCCTCAGCTACACCACCTTCGAGTACGGCGAGCCGACCCTGTCGAGTCCCACGATGAGCGCGGTCGACACCCTGACGGTCTCGGTCGATGTCACCAACACGGGCGACCGGACGGGCGACGAGGTGGTCCAGATGTACGTCCGCGACCTGGTCCGGAGCGCGACGCCGCCGGTCATGGAGCTCAAGGGCTTCGAGCGGGTGACGCTGGCGCCGGGCGAGACCCTGACCGTCGCCTTTCCGATCGCGATCGAGGACCTGGCGTTCTACGACGCCGACGGGTGGTGGGTCGTCGAGCCGGGGACCTTCGCCGTGATGGTCGGCGGGAGCTCGGCCGAGACCCGGGAGGCACGGTTCGAGGCCTCCGAGGGTACCCGGCTCCGCTACACTCCGGCCGGCCTGCGGATGGCGACCGAGCGGGAGTCGGATCGATGAAGGAGCTTCTCGCCGCCATCCTCCTGGTGGCGCCGGGGCCTGCTTGGGCACAGGAAACGGCCCGTCCGCGGAACATCGTCCTCATCCTGAGCGACGACCATCGCTTCGACTTCATGGGCTTCCACGAGCGGGCCCCGGGCTTCCTGGAGACCCCTGGCTTCGACCGCATGGCGGCGGAGGGCGCCCACCTCGCCAACGCCTTCGTCAACACCTCGCTATGCTCGCCCAGCCGGGCCTCGATCCTGACCGGCATGTATCCGCACGAGCATGGGGTGGTCGACAACCAGAGCCAGCTCCGGCAGGACCTGACTCTCTTCCCTGAGATCCTGCGGGATGCGGGGTATACAACTGCATATGTCGGAAAGTGGCACATGGGCGAGCACACCGACGAGCCCCAGCCCGGCTTCGACCACTGGGTGAGCTTTGCCGGCCAGGGGGTCTACTTCGATCAGGAGCTGAACGTCGATGGGGAGCGCCGGGAGGTGGAGGGGTACATCACCGACGTCCTGACCGATCAGGCGCTCGGGTGGCTGGACGAGGTTCGGACCGGGGAGAAGCCCTTCATGCTCTACCTCTCCCACAAGGCCGTCCATTCAGCGTTCGAGCCGGCGCCGCGGCACGAAGGGCGCTTCGCCGACCTCGAGATCACGTATCCGGCCACCATGGCCGACACCGAGGAGAACTACGAGGGGAAGCCGCGGTGGGTCCGCGCCCAGCGGAGCTCCTGGCACGGCGTCGACTATCCCTTCCACGGCGCGATCACGTTCGACGAGCTCTACCGCGGATACTCGGAGACCCTGCTCGGGCTGGACGAGAGCGTGTCGCGGGTCCTCGCCTACCTCGACGAGAACGGCCTCGCCGAGTCCACGCTCGTCCTCTACATGAGCGACAACGGCTTCCTGCTGGGCGAGCACGGCCTCATCGACAAGCGCCACGCCTACGAGGAATCCATGCGGATTCCGATGCTCGTCTGGGCGCCGGGGATGGTCGAGCCGGGGACCCGGATCGAGGAGATGGTGCTGAACGTCGACGTAGCGCCGATGCTGCTCGACCTCGCGGCCGCCGGGATCCCGGAATCGATGGACGGGTCCTCCTTTCTGCCCCTCCTCAGGGGCGAGGAGGTCCCATGGCGGGACGAGATGCTGTTCGTCTACTACTGGGAATTTCCGTTCCCGCACACTCCGACCGTGCTGGCGCTGCGGGACGAGCGCTACAAGTACGTCTTCTACCACGGTGTGTGGGACACGAACGAACTCTACGACCTGAAGGAGGACCCCTACGAGACCGAGAATCTGATCGACCATCCGGCGGCCGCGGAGCGAGTCGCCGCGATGAGGCAGCGTCTGTTCGACCTTCTGGAGAGCGCCGAAGCCATGTACGCGCCATTCCACTTCCCCGGCGACTGGCAGGCGGCCGAGCGGGGGCCCTAGATTGAATCGCTTCCGCGCACAGCTTCCCTACTCCAGCCACGAGGAACCGACGATGAAGCAGCTGGTCCAACCACTGTTCGTGTTGGTGCTTGGCCTCGGTTTGGTCGCCTGCGAGGCCCAGGAACCCGAGCAGCAAGCGGCGATCGAAGAGCCGTCCGCCGTCGACACGGGTGCGATCCGCGCGGGCGTCGAGGACGCCGCCCAGCAGTGGGCCGCGGCCGCCAATGCCGGTGACGCGGAAGCGCTGACCAACCTGTACGCCGACGATGCCACCATCTACGCGCCGGACACACCCCCGATCTCCGGACGCGACGCCATTCATGAGTTCTTCACGCAGATGGTGAGCGAGGGCCCCTACCCCATCACGCTCACGACGAACGACGTGATCATCCCCGAGTCCGGTGAGATCGCGATCGAGCGGGGGGCGTTCGAAGACGCGAGCGGCAGCGGAAAATACGTTGCGATATACAGGAATATCGACGGCAGCTGGAAGCTGATCGCCGACACCTGGAACAACAACGGACCCGGAGCTGCGAACCCCGAGTAACCGCCCTTTTCCTCATCCGTGCTCGCCGTCGATGACGTCACGGGTTCCCGCGCTCCTGTCCCGGGTCCGGGAACCCGACGTCATCCCGACCAGGCCGGGGTGACGACGTGTCGCTTCTAGGCAGCATCGACTGGGTCTTCATCGCCCTCTACTTCGTGGTCGTCTTCGGCGTCGCCTTCTGGGCCGCCCGGCGGGAGGCCGCCCGGGAGACCACGACCGGCTACTTCCTGGCCGGGCGGAACACGGGCTGGTTCGTGATCGGGGCTTCGCTGTTCGCGTCCAACATCGGCTCCGAACACCTGGTCGGACTGGCCGGGACGGGGGCGGCGAGTGGGGTCGCGGTCGGCCAGTTCGAGGTCCTGGCCTCCCTGATCCTCCTCCTCCTCGGATGGGTCTTCGTGCCGTTCTACCTGAAGAGCGGCGTCTTCACGATGCCCGAGTTCCTGGAGCGCCGGTACTCCAAGGGCGCGCGACGCTACCTCGCCTGGATCTCGATCATCGGCTACGTGCTGACCAAGATCTCGGTGACCGTGGCGGCCGGGGGGATCGTGTTCGAGTCGCTGATGGGTGTCGACTTCTGGACGGGCGCGCTGGCGGTGGTCGTCGCGACCGGCATCTACACGATCCTGGGCGGGCTGACGGCCGTCCTCTACACGGACATGCTCCAGATGTTCGTCCTGGTGGGGGGGGCGGTGATCGTCACCGTGACCGGGCTCCAGGCGGTCGGCGGCTGGGAGGTCATGGTGGAGACCGCGGGGCCCGGCTTCCTGGACATGTGGAGGCCCATGTCGGATCCCTCCTTCCCGTGGACCGGGATCGCCTTCGGCGCCCCCATCCTGGGGGTGTGGTACTGGTGCACGGACCAGTTCATCGTCCAGCGCGTGCTCTCGGCGCGGAATGAGACCGAGGCGCGGCGGGGGACCATCTTCGCCGGGTTCCTGAAGCTCCTGCCCGTCTTCATCTTCGTGATCCCCGGAGTGCTGGCCTACGTCCTCGTCCAGCAGGGGAAGCTGGAACTCGGGGCGCCCGACCAGGCGCTGCCCACGCTGGTCGGCACGCTGCTGCCGGCCGGGCTCCGCGGGATCGTCGTGGCCGGCCTCCTGGCGGCCCTCATGAGCTCGCTATCCTCGGTCTTCAACTCGTGCTCGACCCTGATCACCTGGGACGTATACAAGGAGCTCCGGCCCAACGCCCCGGACCATGAGCTCGTGCTGGTCGGCCAGGGCTCGACGGCCGTCCTGGTGGGGCTCGCCCTGCTCTGGATCCCGCTCATGGGCGC
>DATEDS010000166.1:0-2291 GCA_035281565.1 Gemmatimonadota bacterium | reverse complement strand
GTCCCGTACCGCTCCTTGATCCGCTCCGCCTCGCGGCCCGGGGTGCGCAGCCCGATGGCGATGTCGTTGGTCACGTTGTTGCCGCCCAGGCCGATCACCGAGGTGTGCCGGATCGCGCCCTCGTGGAACAACGCGATGTCGGTCGTGCCGCCGCCGATGTCTACGAGCGCCACGCCGAGCTCGCGCTCGTCGTCCGTGAGCACACCATGCGAAGACGCCAGCGGCTCCAGCACCAGATCCCGCACCTGGTAGCCGGCCTTCTGAATGGCCTTCACGAGGTTCTGCGCCGACGAGACCGCGCCGGTCACGATGTGGACGTCGACCTCCAGCCGGACGCCCGCCATGCCGGTCGGATCCTTGATCCCGGTCTGCTCGTCGACGATGAACTCCTGCGGCAGGATGTGGAGGATCTCGCGGTCCATCGGGATGGCCACCGCCTTGGCGGCGTCGATCACGCGGTTGACGTCGCTCCTGGTGATCTCCACGCCGCCCCTCGAGACCGCGATCACGCCGTGGCTGTTGATCGATCGGATGTGGTCGCCGGCGATCCCGGCATAGACGTTCCGCACCTCGACGCCGGCCATGAGCTCGGCCTCCTCGATGGCCCGCCCGATCGAGACGACCGTCTTCTCCAGGTTCACCACCACGCCCCGCCGGAGGCCCTCCGAGCGACTCGTGCCGACGCCCACGATCTTGGCGCTCCGATCGCCGTTCACCTCGGCGATCACGCAGCCGATCTTGGTGGTCCCGATGTCCAGCCCGACGACGATGTTCTCCCGCGCCACGGCTATCCCTTCTTCACGATGATCTGGTCCTCGAACCGCAGATCCATGTTCAGGTACTCGACGCCCTTCTCCCGCAGGTCGCGGATCACGTCGTCGACCAGCGCCAGCTTCTCGATCGGCGTGGTCCGGTCGAGAACGATGACGCCTTCGGTGTGGACCAGGCGCAGGGTGAGCGTCCCCGCCCGCTCGAGGTCGATGGCCGAGATCTCGCGATAGAGGGCCGGGTACTCGCTCCGGACCCGCGCCAGCCACGTCACCGCCTCGAGGACCGGACCCGGCTTCAGCCGCCCCCCCGCGAGGGCGGGACGGTCGTCCCAACCGAGCGCGAGGACGGGCGCGTCCCATCCCTCCTGGAACGCCGAGACGGGCAGGACGCGCCCTCCCGGATCCACCGGGGTCAGCCGGTCCAGCTCGACCAAGGCGATCGGCCGGCGCTCCTCGACGACGAGCGTGAGACGGTTCGGGAACCGGCGCTCGAACCGCGCCCCGGCGACCAGCGGGTCGCGCTCGACCCATTCCGTGTACGCCCCGAGCGACGACCACCAGTTGACCGGCCGGCCCATGAGGCCGGCTTCCGCGACCAGGACGCGCGGGTCCGCCACCCGGGCGCCGACGACGCGCACGTCGCGCACACGGAACGGGGAGAGCCACCCCCGGGCATCCGCCATCCTGAGGCCCTGGACGCCGACCCCACCGACGACCACCGCCACGATCGAGGCCTTCGCCGTCCGCCGAAGCGCCCGGCGTCGCGCCACCCGCCGGTCGCGATCGACGCGCCGGTTGGCCTTCGGCCGGCCGACCCTCACGCCTCGCGCTCCGGCCCGAGAAACGCCAGGTCCCCCGACGGAAAGCCGATCAGGCGAACCTCGGGCTCGAGGCGGACGCCGAACCGCTCGAGCACGGTCTCCCGTGCGTGACGCAGGCAGGCCAGCGCGTCGACCGCCCTCGCGGCCCCCAGGTTCACGATGAAGTTGGCGTGCAGATCCGAGATCTGGGCATCCCCGACGCGGTATCCCTTCAACCCCGCGCGCTCGATCAGCTCGCCCGCGGTCAATCCTTCGGACGACATGCCGGACGGATTCCGGAACGTGCTCCCCCAGGACGGATGGCGGAGGGGCTGGGTCTCGCGGCGCGAGCCGGACAGCCGTCGAGCCTCCCGGTGGATGGCTTCCGGGTCCCCCTTCGGGAGCTCGCACTCGACGATCGTCACGATCACGTCGGGCGGCAGGTTCCCGCGCCGGTACGCCGGGGCCAGGTCCTGGCGCTCGAACCGCACCCGCTCGCCGGACCACCGGAACCCCTCGACCGCCCGCACCCGGTCCCAGGTCGACAGCTCGCGGACGCCCGCGTTCATCGCCACGGCGCCGCCCAGGGTCCCGGGGACCCCGGCCAGGAACTGAAACCCTTCCCAGCCGCGCGCGGCCGCCTCGCGGACCAGCCGCGGCGTCCGGATGCCGGCTTCGATGCGGGCCGTCCGCCCGGTTTCGTCGACCAGGATCGCCCGGA
>DATEDS010000165.1:0-7330 GCA_035281565.1 Gemmatimonadota bacterium | reverse complement strand
AGAATCTCGTCCCCCCGATCCACCGGGAGCGCCCCCCCGGGAAGGAAATCGGGCTGGATGTCGACGACGAGAAGGGCCGACGTCGAGCTCATCGCGGTCCCCCCGTCGCGAGCTCGACCATCTCGCTCGCGTACTTTTCGAGGGCGGGGCTGAGCGCGACCGGATAGGGTGGATCGGCGCGCTCGAGCGCACGGACTCGCGCGGGGAGCCGCCCGATCTCCTCCCGCGCTCGTGCCCGGGCCTCGTCCAGGCCGCGGCGCCCCGCCGCCACCCGCTTGCCGCCCTGCATGACGGTCGCGAGGAGAGGCCGTCCGGGGAGGTCCTCCTCCGCCCGTGCGATCACGTCGCCCACGGCCAGATCCCCCTCCTCCATCCGAAAGACCTGCTTCCGACCGGGAAGGATCGGCTTGCCGGGAGAGAGTTTCAAGCGGCCCCGGCCGGCATAGGAGCTCAGCTTGTAGGCGATGTCGATCGAGGGGGCGTCGGAGGACACCCCCATCCCCGTGCCCACGCCAAAGCCGGTGATGGGTGCCCCGGCCGTCACGACGCGGTCCACTTCGTGCTCGTCGAGCCCGCCGCTGGCGAAGATCTCGACGTCGAGGAGGCCCGCCTCGTCGAGGATCCGGCGCGCGTCGAAGGCGAGGCGGACCAGGTCGCCCGAGTCGAGCCGGATGGCGCGCACGGCGAACCCATCGCCCATCTCCCGCGCGAGCCGAACGACCTTCCCGACGGCTTCGAGGGTGTCGTAGGTGTCGACGAGAAGGGTGGTGGTCGGGTAGAGCGCGGCGAAGGCGCGAAAGGCCTCCAACTCGTCGTCGTGGGCCTGTACGTAGCTGTGGGCCATCGTTCCCGTGACCTGGAGCCCGTAGACCCGACCCGCCAGGACGTTGCTCGTGGCCGCCACGCCCGCCACGTGGAACGCCCGCGCGGCTTTCATCCCGGCGTCCGTGCCGTGCATCCGCCGGAGTCCGAAATCGACCACGGGACGCCCCCGGGCCGCCTCGACAACGCGCGCCGCCTTGGACGCCAGGACCGTCTGGAGATGGACCTGGTTCATGATGAAGGTCTCCACGAGCTGAGCCTGGGGAATCGGGGCCGTCACCTCGAGGAGGGGTTCGTTGGCGAAGACCGGCGTCCCCTCGGGGACGGCGTGGACGTCCCCCGTGAACCGGAAGGCCCCGAGCCAATCGAGAAAGTCCGTCGAGAACGGATCCAAGCTCGACAGGTAGTCCAGCGCCTCGCCCGTGAAGCGCAGCCTCTCCAGGTATCGCAGCACATCGTCGAGCCCGCACGCGAGCAGATAGTTGCGCGCGCTCGGAAGGCGACGGGCGAACAGGCTGAACACGCCCTCCTCCTCCATCCCCTCGCGCCAGTAGGCCTGGAGCATCGTGAGCTGATAGAGATCGGTGAGGAGCGCGGCGTTCCCGTCGTTGACCCAGGGCTCCGCGGAGCTCATCCGGGACGCGCCTACTTCACCAGGAGGACCGGGCACTGGGCGAGGATGGCGACCTTGTAGCTCAACGTCGTCCAGCCCAGGCCGGGATTGGAGGGATCGACCCGGTGGGACATCATGACGATCACGTCGCTGCCGTGTGTTTCGGCGTACTCGACGATCTTCGAGGCCCGGTCGCCGTACTCGACCCTGGCCGAGTGCTCGATCCCCGCTTCGCGGAGGGGAGCGACCCGCTCCTCAAGGATGCGCAGGGAGTTCTCCTCCAGCCGATCGTAGAAGCCCTTCATTTCCTCCAACGGGAGATCGACCGGCTCGATGACGTGCAGCAGGGTGAGGGTCCCGGCGGTTTCGGACGCCAGGTCGCGGGCCACCTCGACCGCCCGGGCGTCCTTCTGGGCCAGCCCGACGGGAACCAGGATCCTCCGAAACATTCGGCTCTCCCTTCATGATACGGGGGATGAACCCGCCGGCCGCCCGGGCGGCTTCGTCCGGGGACCGGGCCCTGAACTTCGGACATGGGGCCGTCTCCGGCCACACGTGGCCGCGGAAGTGGAGGATCAGGGAGGGGTTTTCACCGCCGGACAGGCCGGTCGTTTCCCGACACGTGGACCCTCAAATTCCCGACAGACCGGCTCCCCTCGCGCCCCTATCGTGGAGGGTGACGATCCACCATTCACGAGGAGGCTCGAATCATGACCGTTCTTACCCGGCCCTGTCGCCGGTCGGCGGCGCAAAGGGCGTGTCGGGGAACTCCCCACGCGGTACCGCTGAAACCCCCGCCGCTTCCAGCCCTGCAGACTTCTCCACCCGCGGCTCCTGCCATGGAGCCCGGGTGTGGATCAACGGACGCTTCGAGACATCTGAGACTTCTCTTCAGGAGAGGAACGATGGTCGTGGGTACCCTCGACGGCAGCCGCTGGCTCTTTGGCCTGGCCGCCGGAATCCTGGTGCTGAGCGCAGCCTGCAGAGGCGGGACGGTCGACACGGCGAGCCTGGGGGACGTGGCGCGCGACCGCCAGCTCAGCGAATCGGACGTGCTGGCCGCCGCCAAGACCTACGTTCCCACCGGCAAGCTGGACGAATACATGCTCTTCGCCTCGGGCGGGCACTCCGGTCAGGTGTTGGTGGTGGGCGTCCCCTCCATGCGCCTCCTCAAGGTGATCGGCGTATTCGCGCCGGAACCGTGGCAGGGGTACGGGACGGGCTCGGAGGAGACCGCAACGCTGCTCGCCTCCGGTAGCATGGACGGCAGGCCGGTCACGTGGGGAGACGTCCATCATCCGGCGCTGTCGGAGACAGACGCCGACTACGACGGCCAGTTCCTCTTCGTGAACGACAAGGCGAACCCGCGTATCGCGGTGATCGATCTTCGCACGATGGAGACGGTGCAGATCGTGACCGATCCCCTCATGGGATCGAATCACGGTGGCGCGTTCGTCACCCCCAACACGGAATACGTGATCGAGGGCGCGCAGTATGCCGTCCCTCTCGATGGCCGGTACGCGAGCCTGGACGAGTACGAGGAGAAGTACCGCGGAGCCGTGACTCTGTTCAAGTTCGATCGCGTGCGCGGAAGGATCGACGTGGATCGCTCGTTTACTCTCGAGTTGCCTCCCTACTGGCAGGACCTCGCCGACGCCGGCAAAGGCCCCTCTGCGGGCTGGGCGTTCCTGAACACGTTCAATACCGAGATGGCAACCGGCGGTATCCAGTCCGGGAACCCGCCATTTGAAGCTGGGGCCTCGGCCAACGACATGGACTACCTGACCCTGGTCCACTGGGAGAAGGCGGCCCAGGTCGCCGACCAGCCCGGCAAGACCGTCACTATCCAGGGTCGCAGGGTCATCCCGATCGAGACGGCGGTCGCCGAGGGGCTTCTCTACTTCATCCCCGAGCCGAAGAGCCCGCACGGGATCGACGTCACGCCGGACGGCTCACGGCTTGTCGTCAGCGGCAAGCTCGACCCGCACGTGACGGCCTACTCGTGGGCGAAGATCCAGGATGCGATCGCGAACCGCAGTTTCTCGGGCACCGACACATACGGGATCCCGATCCTGGACTTCGACGCGACGGTAGAGAGCCGACTCGAGCTCGGTCTGGGGCCGCTCCACACCCAGTTCGCACCAAACGGGATCGCCTTCACCAGCCTGTTCCTCGAGTCGGCGGTCGCCAAGTGGAACTACGAGACCATGGAGCTGATCGAGAAGCTCCCCGTCCACTACAACGTCGGGCACCTCGCGGCCGCGGAGGGAGACACGCGGGAGCCGGACGGCAAGTACGTGGTGTCCCTCAACAAGTGGTCGCTCGATCGCTTTCAGCCGGTCGGGCCGCTCCACCCGCAGAACTTCCAGCTGATCGACATCTCCGGTCCGCAGATGCAGCTCCTGTACGACTCGCCGATCGGGATCGGGGAGCCCCACTACGCCCAGATCATCAAGGCGGACAAACTCGAGGTGTGGACCACGTATCCGGAGACCGGCTTCGACCCGGTGGGGATGAAGAAGGCCGAGGACGTCGCCACCGTCGGCAGGGAGCGGGTCGAACGCCGGGGTGACGAGGTCCATGTCTACATGACGGCTCTACGGAGCCACTTTATCCCGGAGCACGTCGTGGTCAACGAGGGGGACATGGTGGTCCTCCACATCACCAACATCGAGAAGGCGCGTGACGCGACCCACGGTTTCGCGCTGAACAAGCACAACATCAACCTCAGTCTGGAGCCGGGTGAGTCCGCGACGGTGCGGTTCCGGGCCCCCAAGGAGGGCGTCTATCCCTTCTACTGCACCGAATTCTGCTCGGCCCTGCACCTCGAGATGGCCGGTTACCTGATCGTGCGGCCGTAGGAGCAAGCCCATGCTGCGGTGGAAGAAGATCCTGGTCGCGACCGATTTCTCGCCTGCGGCCCACGTGGCGCTCCGCTCGGCCGAGAGACTCGCCCGGGAAGCGGGCGGGACCTTGATCGTGACCCACGTCGTCGAGCCTTTGTCCCTGAGTTACTCGGCACGGCGGTCCACGCTCTCGATCGATGACGTCGAGACGGTGTCTGAGCGCGAGGCGCATGCGACGCTGGACAAGGTCGTCGCCGGGTCTCGCAAGCGCAGGGCTCGGGTCCAAGGCGTACTGCGGGTCGGCAAACCGTGGGTGGAGATCCTGGAAGTGGCCCGCGAGCGGGGCGTCGAGGCGATCTGCCTCGGAAACTCCGGGCGTTCCATGTTCGAGCGTCTGCTCTTGGGCTCGACGGCCGAGAACGTCGTCCGGCGGTCGCCGCTACCCGTCCTTGTGACTCGGCACCATCCCCTGACGGCGGTGCGTCGCATCGTGGTTCCGGTGGCCTTCGACCCCGGCTCGAGGCAGGCGCTACGGGTTTCGACGGAGGCCTTTCCCGCGACCACAGACGTGACCGCGATCCACGTGATCGTCCCGGCTTCCGCTTTCGACCCGATGGTGGGGATCCTGGTTCCGGACGAGGCGGCGACCGATGAGGAGCTGCGGGAGTATCTGGGTCAGAAGGCGCTGGGCCGGGCGCGGCTCCAGGTCCACGTGGCATCCGACCTCACGTCGGTGATCCACGACTACGCCCAGGAACGAAAGGCAGACCTCATCGTGATCTCGACCCACGGACGCCGCGGGATCGCCCGGGCACTCCTCGGGAGCGCGGCCGAGAAGATCGTGAGATACGCCGACCGGCCGGTGTTGGTGCTGCCGGGTCCGGGGCGCGGCTGGTCGCCGGACGCCGTCGTCAGCCGTCGCGCCGTAGCGGCCCGCACGAAGAGATCGCGGGAAGGGCGTTCACAGAGCCGCGCCAAGGGCCGGCGGGGGCACGGCCCATGGACGGGCCAGGCGCACACGGGCCGGGGCGGACCGGCCGGCCGGCGCGGCGCCGGCTCGAGCGCCGGCAAACGGAAGGGGGGCCGAAAGGCCCGCCCGTCGAAAGGAGAGAACCGATGATCGTGGAGGACCTGATCACGCGCTCGCCGGTCACCGTCGGCCGGACGGATTCGGTGGCGGAGGCCGCGCTGCACATGAAGGAAGGCGATGTTGGTTCGGTGGTGGTTGTGGACGAGGACGGCGACATCGTAGGCATCGTGACCGATCGTGACATAGCGACCCGTCTCGTGGCCGAGGACCTGCCGGCCCGGACGACGCCCGTCAACGAGATCATGACGATCATGCCGCTCTGCGTCGGACGGGGACTGGACATCGAGCAAGCGCTCAAGAAGATGGAGGTCCATGGAGTGCGACGCATCCCCGTGCTCGATGAAGGAAACGAGCTCGTCGGCGTCGTCTCTCTCGATGACATCCTCATTCACCTGGGGAAGACGTTCGGCGTGGCCGCCGCCCTGGTCAGGGCGGAAGTGGCCGGGCTGGCGTGAGATGGGCGAGTCGAGTCCATCGACGGAGGACAGGAAGGGGCTCACGGAGTTCTTCCAGGGCGAAATATCCGGCGTCACGCGGATCGCGCTGATCCTGGTGGCTCTGGCGCTCATCCCGAGCCTCTTCCTCCCCGTCTGGAAGATCACGCTGAACGCCCCCCAGTACCCGGGGGGTCTCAACTTGATGATCTACGCCCAGGAGCTCCGCGGCGACCTGGATGAGATCAACATCCTCAACCACTACATCGGAATGGCCGAGATCCGCCCGGACGAGTTTCGGGAGTTCGTCTTCATCCCGTTCTTCATCCTGCGTTTCATCGCGTTCGCCGTGCTGGCCACGCTGGTCGCCCGGATGCCGATCGCGGCCATCGGATATATCGACTTCGCCCTGTTCGGGACGGTGATGATGTTCGATTTCCAGACGTGGCTGACTCGGTTCGGGCAGGGGCTTGCCCAGGGGGCGCCACTCACGATCGATCCGTTCACACCGAAGTTCTTCGGCACGACGGAGATCGGGCAGTTCACGGTGGACAGCTATCCGGCGCTGGGCGGCGCGCTCATGATCGCCGCGGGCGCGCTGGGTCCGTTCCTGCTCGCCTACGAGCTCTGGCGCCGTCGGCGGGTCACGCGAGCGTGACCCTCGTCCGGATCGTCGCGGCGGGTCTCGCCACGGTCGCGGTGGGCGGCGCTCATCCGGTCTTTTCACAGGTCCCATGGAGGGTGAGTCCCGGAGGGCCTCTCGAGACGGTTGGGGCGGCGCTCGACAGCGCCGCTGCAGGGGACACGATCCGGGTGGGTCCCGGCATCTACCGCGAGCGGATCGTGGTCGAGCGCCCGGTCGTCTTGATCGGCGAGGGTCGGCCGGTCTTGGACGGCGGCGGGCGAGGTCACGTGGTGGAGGCGCGAGCCCCGCTCACGATCCGGGGCTTCGTCATCCGCGACTCCGGCTCCAGACCGGATCGGGAGGACGCCGGGATCCTGGTCCAGGGGGCCACGGCTCGCATCGAGGGCAACCGCCTCGAGGATGTTCTCTACGGGGTCTATCTGAAGGATGCCCCGGGCTCGGTGGTCGCGGGAAACGAGATCCGCGGCAAGCCCCTGCCCCTCGAGCGGCGAGGAGACGGCATCCGGCTCTGGTACAGCCATGGGAGCCGCGTCCTGGGCAACACGGTTCGTGACACTCGCGACGTCGTCCTGTATTTCTCGGACCGTCTCGTCCTCCAGGCCAACACGATCGTCGACGGACGTTACGGCCTGCACACCATGTATTGCCATCGGGGGAGCTTCCTGGACAACCGGGTCCAGGGGAACGAGGTCGGCGCGTTCCTCATGTACTCGGACGGCCTCGTCCTGGAGGGGAACGTGTTCGCGGACGCCGCGGGCGCCAGCGGCATGGGGCTGGGTCTCAAGGACGCCGACGACGTCCACGCATCCGGCAACCTCCTGGTCGGGAACCAGGTCGGGATTCATCTCGACAACTCTCCGCGGAGCGAGGGGATGGCGA
>DATEDS010000164.1:0-5521 GCA_035281565.1 Gemmatimonadota bacterium | reverse complement strand
ACCGGGATGACCTACGAGCAGGCGGGGGGAGGCCGGGCCGGCCTCGCCCTGAGCGTGGGGGGAGGCCTGCTGACCCTGGGGGAGAGGGTCGATCACCACCTCCAGGCGGCGCTGGCGACGGTGGCGGCGGCGGCCGCGCGGCGGGCCGAGCGCCTGGCCGACTTCGCACGCTTCTGGACCCGCGCCGAGCGGGCCCCGGCCGACGCCCATCCCTTCTATCTCGTCCCTCCGGCCCCTGGGGCGGACGGTCTGGCGGCCCTGCTCGAGGCCCAGGGGGTCCGGGTCGAGGTCGCGACCCGACCGATCGCCGGGGAGGCGGTGGTGCCGCTCCCGGGCTCGGCACGGCCGGAGACGGCCCTGCCGGCCGGGACCCTGGTCGTCCCTTCGGACCAGCCCCTGGGACGGTTCGCGGCCGCCATGCTCGATCCGGTCACGCTGACCGGCTCGACGACCTCCGACGTCTCGGCCTGGGCCCTCCCTCTGCTGTTCGACGTTCCCGCCTACGCCGCCGGCGCGGGACTCGACGTCGAGCGGAAGGGGTGGCGCCGGGGGGAGGTTGTAGCCCCCCGGATCCCCGCGGCCGCGACCGCGCTCGCCTGGCCGTACGCGTCCCTTGCGGACGCCCTGGCGGCGCTACGGCTGGCCGGGCGTGGCGAAGCGGTGCGGCTCGCCGAGACCCCGATCGCGGTGGGAGACGGTGCGCTTGCCCGTGGAACGTTCCTGCTCCCGGCCGGGAAGGAGCGGGCCGCCGGTTGGGCCCGGGAGCTCGCCCGGCTCGGGGTCGCGGCCGTGGTCCTGACCGCTCCGCTCGAGGACGCGCCCGGCGCCCTCGGTCGGCTCCGGACGCCGCGGGTCGCGCTGGCCGGCGGGGAGCCGGTCCTCGCGACCTCGCTGGGGGCCCTTCGCCACCTGCTCGCCCGCGCGGGCGTTGACGCCGATCTCGTGCCGCTCGTCGACCTGGGCCGGGTCGACCTGGAGGCATGGGACGTGATCGTCCTTCCGGACGGCGCCCAGGTCGACGGCTACGCCCGCCGTCTGGAACGGGCCGGAGCCAGACTCGAGGCGTGGGTCGAGGCCGGCGGCACGCTGGTCGGCGTCCGGGCCGGGGCGGCCGCGCTGGCCGTGGGCGGGAATGGAGCCGGGCTGGACCTGGACTCGGCCGTCGACCCGCGGCGGAGCGCTCGTTCGTCCGGGCGGGGCCGAGCGGCCGATCCCATGCAGGGAGGGGTTCCGGGAGTCCTCATGACCGTCCGCGCCGACCCCGCCGACCCGCTCGGTCACGGCTTCCCGGACGGCGAAGCGACCGTGATGGCCTGGGATCCGATCCTCCTGGAGCGCTCGGGAGGCGACGCCGCCTGGCGGTTCACGGGGGCGCCGCCCAAGGCCGGGCTCCTGCCCGCCGACGCGCACCGGGTCCTGGCCGGCCGGCCGTACGCCCTGGTCCGCGACCGCGGCCGGGGACGGGTCATCCTGTTCGCCGACGATCCGGGTTTCCGGGGGATGCTCCCGGGGCTCGAGAAGCTGTACCTGAACGCGACCGCGCTCTTGCCCGCCCTCGAAACCGGCTCGGATGCGGTCAGGTGACCCGGCGCGTCCTCGCCATCGACGGTCCGGCGGGGAGCGGCAAATCCACGACCGCGCGCGAGACCGCCCGCCGGCTCGGCTGGCCCTACCTCGACAGCGGGGCCTTCTATCGGGCGGCGGCCCTGATCGCCCTGCGTCACCGCCTGGACCTGGGCCGGTCGTCGGACCGGGCCGATCTCAGGCGCCGGCTCGAGGCGGCCGAGATCCGGCAGCGGATGGTGGGAGGAGCGCTCCATGTCGTCCTGGACGGCGAGGACGTCACGCACGAGATCCGATCTCCCGCGGTCACGCATGCGGTCTCGGCGGTCGCCTCCGACCCGGACCTGCGCCGGATCGTCAACGCCGGGATCCGCGCGCGGGTCGGCGAGGGACCGGCGGTCGTCGACGGCCGCGACATCGGGACGGCCGTCTTTCCGGACGCGTTCCTGAAGGTCTACGTGGAGGCGACTCTTGCCGAACGTGCCCGGCGACGGGCGCTCGAGACCGAGAGCCCCGAACGGGCCGCGGATCCGGCCGTGCTGGTCAGCTACGAGCAGAGCCTGGCCGGTCGGGATCGCGCCGACAGCGAGCGCTCCAGCGCTCCCCTCAGCGTGGCTCCGGACGCGGTCCGTCTCGATACCACCCACCTGGACGTCGAGACGCAGGTGGCGAAGGTCCTGATGCTCGTCCACGCCCACTCGCTTGACAGCCCTTCGAACGAGCGGGTAACTTAGTTAGTCTGATCATTTTCCGACACTTTAGGACCGATTCCATGGAGCGCCGTGGAACCCGTACGCCATGACCGACCCTGACGAGAACCCGATCACGATGGACGAATCCGTGGCCCTCGAGAGCGAAGTCGAGAAGAAGCCTCGCGCCGGCGGCTCCGCCTTCGACCGCAAGCCCGTCGACGAGCTCCTCGACGAGGAGCTCGAGCGCGTCTCGAGCAGCGTCAACATCCGTGCCGACCTGTTCGACGAGGAGGAGTACTCGCTGGACGAGTACGAGGCGCTCCTCGATGTCTACGAGGAGTCGATCCAGGACATCCGCGAGGGCCAGATCGTCACCGGCCACATCCTGCGCGTCGACGAGAACGTGGTCGTGCTCGACATCGGGTTCAAGAGCGAGGGCGCGATCCCCCGCGACGAGTTCAAGGACACCGAGTCGCTGGAGGTGGGGGCCGAGGTCGACGTGTTCCTCGAGAACCTCGAGGACCAGGACGGCCGGGTGGTCCTGTCGAAGAAGAAGGCCGACTTCTACAAGGTCTGGGACAAGATCAGGCAGGCCTACGAGACCGGCGAGATCGTCCAGGGTCGGCTGGCACGCAAGATCAAGGGCGGGGTGATCGTCGACCTGTTCGGCGTCGATGCCTTCCTGCCGGGATCGCAGATCGCCCTGCGGCGCGTGCCGGACATCGACGCGTTGATCGGGCAGACGATGGAGTTCAAGATCATCAAGCTCAACAAGCGGCGCCGGAACATCGTGGTGAGCCGGCGCATGATCCTCGAGCAGATCCGCGAGCAGAAGCGCGGACGGCTCCTCGAGGAGATCGCGGTCGGACAGACCCGCAAGGGCGTCGTCAAGAACATCACCGACTTCGGCGCCTTCATCGATCTGGGCGGGGCGGACGGGTTGCTTCACATCACCGACATGTCGTGGGGCCGGGTCGGCCACCCCTCCGAGCTGGCGACGATCGGCGAGGAAGTGGAGGTCAAGATCCTCGACCTCGACCTCCAGAACAACCGCATCTCCCTCGGTCTGAAGCAGCTCCAGCCATATCCCTGGGAGAACGTCGGCCAGAAGTATGCGGTCGGCTCGCGGATCAGGGGCCGCGTGGTCTCGATCACCAACTACGGCGCCTTCGTCGAGCTCGAGCCCGGGGTCGAGGGGCTGGTCCACATCTCCGAGATGTCCTGGACCCGGCACATCAAGCACCCCTCCAAGCTGGTTTCGATCGGGGACGAGATCGAGGCCGTCGTCCTCAACGTGAACGAGGAAGAGGAGAAGATCTCGCTCGGGATGAAGCAGATCGAGGAGGATCCCTGGCAGGGCCTCGCGGAGAAGTATCCGCCGGGAACGGTCGTCGCCGGGAAGGTGCGGAACCTGACCTCGTTCGGCGCGTTCGTGGAGATCGAGGAGGGGATCGACGGTCTCGTCCACATCAGCGACATGTCATGGACGCGGCGCATCCACCATCCCTCCGAGGTCGTCCGCAAGGGCGAGACGGTCAAGGTCCAGATCCTCAACATCGACACCGAGAACAAGCGGATATCGCTCAGCATCAAGGACCTCCAGGAGAATCCCTGGGCGGACCTGGTAGGCCAGTATTCGGTCGGCGTGGAGACCGAGGGCAAGGTCGTGCGTCTCCTCGACAAGGGTGTCGTGGTCGACCTGAACGGCGACGTCGAGGGGTTCGTGCCGATCTCGCAGCTCGGCTATCGGAACCTGGAAAACCCGGCCGACAAGTTCCGCGAGGGCGATCTGCTCATCCTGAAGGTGATCGAGGCCGATTCCGAGAACCGCCGGATCGTGCTGTCGGTCATCGACATCCCCAGCCACCGCGATCGGGCCGACCTGGACGACGAGGAGGGGGTGCATGAGGCCGCCGAGAGCGAGCCCACCACCCTGATGGCCGACGCGCTGGCGGAAGCCCGACCCGACCTCGTGGGAGAGGAGCCCGAGGACCAGGAGCGGGAGTAGCGCCGGTCGCGCCGCCCGCCTCATGACCGGCCCCCCCCGTTCCGGCTCCGCCTCCCGACATCTTCTCGCAGCCGCCGGCCTGGCCCTGGTCGTCGCCTCGTGCGCGTCGGCGGGCCGGCTCCCGACCCTCGGCTCCGGGCCGATCTCGCGCGACGAGGTGTTCGCCGCCGAGGAGGCGTACGAGCGCGGGCTCGGCCGTTTCCAGGCCGGGGACTACGCGGGGGCGCTCGAGGACTTCGCGACGATCGTCGAGCGGTATCCGTCCAGCGAGAACTCGGCCCTCGCCCTGTACTGGCAGGCGCGCTCCCTGTATCAGCTCGGCCGGGACTCGCTGGCCGTTCCGGCCTTCGAGCGCTACCTGGCGCTCGCACCGGACCTGCCCAATCAGGAGCACGCGATTCTCCTGCTGGCGAACAGCCGCTTCAACACCGGAGATTTCGACCGGTCGCTGAACGCGGCGCTCGAGGTGCGGGACGCTTCGGACGCGCTCCTGCCGGGCTTCCTCGGCCTGGCGGGGGACCTGGTCGACAAGCTCCCCCGCGAGCAGGTGTTGCGGGGCGCGCAGCTGGATCCGCCGCGCGACTGGATGGCCCCCTTCTACCTGCAGGCCGCCCGCTGGTCCTCGGCCGACGGCAACCGGCGCCAGGCCCAGCAGCTGGCCGACAAGGTGCTCGCGTTCGCCGGGCTGCCGGCCGACCTGCGGGCCGAGGCGAACGCGATCCGGACCGGGCACGCCGGGTCCATGGGTCTCCGGATCGGCGTCATCATGCCGGGCGAGGGGCGGTTCGCCGAAGTGGGGGAGGCGATACGGAGGGGGGTCGCGCTCGCCCTCGACGAGATCAACCGTGGCCGGTCGAGCCCGTATCAGCTGGTCACGCGGACGACGGTCACCGACGCCGATTCCACGGTGGCCATGGTGCGCGCGCTGGCGCGGGGCGACGGCGTGCAGGCGATCCTCGGCCCCATCACGAGCGAGTTCGCGCTGCCGGCCGGCGAGGCCGCGCGCCAGGAGGGCGTCACCCTGATCAGCCCCACCGCGACCGACGCCCGGATGCTCGAGATCGGTCCCAACGTGCTGACCGTGAACGCCCTGGACGGCGCGATCGGCCACACGATCGGCACCTACGCCGCCACGAACCTGGGCCGGAAGCGGTTCGCGATCCTGGCCGTGGACAATGCCTACGGCCGGATCCAGGCCGACGCGTTCGCGCAGGCCGTCCAGGCCGCCGGCGCGACCATCGTCGCGCGCCAGACCTAC